>DATFQC010000458.1:0-4944 GCA_035264425.1 Anaerolineales bacterium | reverse complement strand
GTATTGCCATGAATGGCGATCAGCTGCAGCCCGGACAATACGCGGTTTCCACAAGCAATCGCAATTTCGAAGGACGCCAGGGTAAAGGCGGACGGACGTTCCTGGCCTCACCTTTGACCGCCGCCGCGACCGCCATCAATGGGGTCGTTACCGATGTCAGGACGATGTTGAGCTAACGATGGTCACAGACGAAGTTTGGAAACTGCCCACCATTGTCAATCGTTTTCTGTCTTATCGCGCTGCGATCCCTATGGCGCAGGAACAGATCGGCGTGATGATGTCAATTCTCAAAACGAGAACACAACCCGTCGAAAATTTCATGGATTTGGGTTGTGGGGATGGCATTCTGGGTGGGGCGATTCTCGGTGAGTATCCCTCGGCTCGGGGGGTACTCGTAGACTTTTCCGAGCCAATGCTGGGACAGGCACGCGCCCAATTCAAGGAATCTGCAGATCAGCTCGTGTTCGAAAATCTCGACTATGGGGATCCAGCCTGGATAAACAGCATTCAGGCCTTTGCTCCTTTTGACGCGATCGTTTCAGGATATTCCATCCATCATCAGCCGGATGTGCGCAAGCGCCAGGTTTATGAGGAAATCTATTCCCTGCTCAAACCTGACGGCTGGTTCATTAATATCGAGCATGTCGCCTCGGCCGCCCAACTCAATATTGATTTGTTTGAAAAGCATTACATCACTGTGCGTTATGCCATCGAGCAACGTGAGGGCGGCACACGCACCTTCGATCAACTTGCTGAAGAATATAAAAATCGACCCGACAAAGCTGCCAATCTCCTCGCACCGACCGAACTGCAATGCGACTGGCTGCGCGAGATTGGCTATGAGGAAGTAGATTGTTACTTCCGTATCTATGAGCTGGCAGTGTTTGGCGGTAAGAAACCGAAATAAAAACGTAAACACGTAAACAAGTACGCACGTAAACGTGTTTACCAAAAGGAACCTATGGCTCAATTCACAAACCTCACTTCGCGATTCGTTGTCATTCCTGCCTGCGATATCGACACAGATCAAATTATCCCGGCCCGCTTCCTCAAAGCCACGGATAAAAATGGCATGGGCGATAACCTGTTTGCAGATTGGCGTTATCATGCAGATGGTTCCCCCAAAGCCGATTTCGTTCTCAACAAACCTGAAGCAACCGGTTGTCAAATCTTGCTGGCCGGGGATAACTTTGGTTGTGGCTCGAGCCGTGAGCATGCTCCGTGGGCGCTCACGGGCTATGGCTTCCGCGCGGTCATCTCTACCTCCTTTGCAGATATCTTTCGTAACAATGCGTTAAAGAATGGACTGCTTCCCATCCTTGTGGATGAGGAAACGCACAAATTGTTGGTAGAGCTTGCAGAGGAAGCACCTCGTGCTGAACTCAGCATTGATCTTGCCACGCAGACCCTTTCGTATCTCAGTGATTCTGTCACCTTCCCGATTGACCCATTCAATAAGACCTGTTTATTGAACGGCGTAGATGAACTTGGTTACATCCTGGGCTTTGAAACAGAGATTGCGGCCTTTGAGCAGCGACCCTAGACCATAGACGATGGACAATAACAGGGTCAATTGTCTAGGGTCCATCGTCAGATAAGAACAACTATGCAGCAAATCCAAATTTACGACACCACTCTTCGCGATGGGACCCAGTCTGAAGGCTTTACGCTTTCAAGCAATGACAAGGTTCGCATCGCGCAAAAACTGGACGAGCTCGGCGTGGCCTTTATCGAAGGCGGCTGGCCCGGGTCAAATCCAAAGGATGTTGAATTCTTCGAGCGTGCCCGGGATATGCAATGGAAGAATGCACTCATCGCCGCGTTCGGCTCTACTTGCCGCGTCAAAGGCGGACCCGAAGGCGATGCCAACATCAAAGCGCTGCTCGATTCGCAAACCCCGGTCTGCACGATCTTTGGCAAGACCTGGACCATGCACGTCAAAGAAGTTTTGCTCACAACCCTCGAAGATAATCTCCGTATCATCGAGCAATCGGTTGCTTATCTCAAATCCAATGACAAGCGCGTGATCTATGATGCCGAACATTTCTTCGACGGTTATAAAGCGGACTCCTCCTATGCATTGGAGACACTCAGGGCCGCCATCCGCGGCGGCGCGGAAACGGTGGTTTTGTGTGACACCAACGGCGGGACAATGCCCTGGGAAGTAGAGCGAATTGTTCGCGACCTCAAGCCGGTTCTCAATCATCCATTTGGTATCCATACCCACAACGACTCAGAGTGTGCCGTGGTCAATTCATTGACGGCAGTCCGTGAGGGCGCGATGCAAGTGCAGGGCACGATCAATGGAGTTGGCGAACGCTGCGGCAATGCTAATCTTATTTCTGTCATGGCGGACCTTGAGCTCAAGATGGACTATCAATGCTTGCCGGAGGGCAAACTCGATTGCCTTTATGAACTTTCTCACTTTGTTGCTGAGGTTGCAAATATTACGCCGGATGAACATTTGCCATTTGTCGGCAAATCTGCCTTTGCGCACAAAGGTGGAGTTCATGTGGCGGCGATGAGACGCAGTGCAAAATCATACCAGCATGTCGAACCGGAAATGATTGGCAATAAAATGCGTGTGGTTGTTTCGGACCTTTCCGGTCGCGGCAACCTGTTGAGCAAAGCCGAGGAACATGGTCTGGAAGTGGAAGGCGAGGAAATTCTGCCGGTCCTGAACGAGATCAAAGATCTCGAATCACGTGGTTTTTCATTCGAAGCTGCCGAAGCCTCCGTTGCTATGATGTTAAAGCGGCAGGAATATGGCTATAAAGCCCCCTTCGAACTCGTGGACTTTTTTGTCAACGTCGAGCATCGCCAGGGACGCGGTATCTTTGCCGAGGCGATGGTCAAAGTACGGGTGCAGGGCGAATTGCTGCACACAGCGGCCGAAGGCAATGGCCCGGTCAACGCGCTGGATAATGCTCTGCGCAAGGCCCTGATCGGTTATTATCCTCAACTTACTCATTTTCATTTATCGGATTACAAGGTTCGTATCCTGGATTCGGATCACGGGACGGAGGCCATTACGCGGGTGTTGATCGACACACGCAACAGCACCTCACGCTGGAGCACGGTCGGTGCGAGCACAAATATTATCGAAGCCAGTTGGCGCGCTCTGGCCGATTCAATGGAATACGGATTGATGGTAGCACACTAGACGGACGATAGACGATGGACCATATAGCATGGTCAGTAGTCTATGGTCATTATGGAGACTCTTCTTGGATTACAAAATCATACTTCTTCCCGGCGATGGCATTGGCCCTGAAGTTGTTCATGAGGCCGTGTGCGTGCTGGATGAGATTGCTAAGACATGCAATCATACTTTTCATTATCAGGAACGCTTGATGGGTGGTTGTTCCATTGATAAATATGGGACATCGCTCACCGACGGAACGCTGGCCGACTGCCAATCCGCGGAGGCGATCCTTTTTGGCGCGGTAGGTGGGCCAAAATGGGATGACCCGAACGCGAAAGATCGCCCTGAGCGTGGACTTCTGGCGTTGCGCAAAGGACTGGGTGTGTTTGCAAATCTGCGCCCGGTCAAAGTTCATCCTGCCCTGATCGATGCTTCTCCCCTGAAACCGGAACGACTCAAAGGTGTCGACATCCTTGTCCTGCGTGAATTAACGGGTGGCCTGTATTTTGGTCAGCCAAAGATGCGCGAGATGAAAGATGGCAGAGAGCGGGCCGTGGATACACTTGAGTATTATGATTTTGAGATCAGGCGCATTCTGGAACTGGCATTTAAATTATCGAAGAGCCGGAAAAAGAAAGTGACTTCTGTGGATAAGGCCAATGTGCTGGAATCCTCTCGGTTGTGGCGGCAAACCGCAACCCAGGTTGGAAAAGAGAATCCAGATGTGACTCTGGAACATCAGCTGGTCGATAGCGCAGCCATGAAGCTGATTACAGGCCCTGCCTCGATGGATGTGGTTGTTACGGAGAACATGTTTGGTGATATCCTCACCGACGAGGCCTCGGTGTTGGCGGGGTCGATGGGGATGCTGCCCTCCGCCAGTTTGTCAGAAACAGGTGTCGGGTTGTATGAACCGATCCACGGCTCCGCACCGGATATCGCAGGCCGGGGAATCGCAAACCCCGTAGGGACAATTTTGTCGGCAGCATTGATGCTTCGTTATTCGTTAAAATTGGAAGAGGAAGCCTTGATGATCGAAAGAGCCGTCGATCGGGCGATCACAGCGGGGGCACGCACGACTGATCTCAGCGGCACGTTAACCACCCGTCAGATGACGGATGAAATTATAAAATATTTATAAGGAGAAGAGATTATGGGAATGGAGTCTAAATATATCTGGATGGATGGGGAGCTCGTGGAATTTGCAAAAGCCACGGTGCATATCCTCAACCCGGCCATGCATTATGGTGCGGCGGTGTTCGAGGGCGTCCGGGCCTACAACACTGCGAAGGGACCGGCGGTCTTCCGCTTGCGCGAGCATGCGGAACGTCTGCTGGATTCAGCCCGTGTGTTCGGCATCCGTGAGTTCGCTTTTTCGGTGGACGACATTGTAAAAGCAGTGAAGGATACCGTGCGCGCCAACGAATTTACGGACTGTTATATCCGTCCTTTGTTATACCTGAAGGGCGGCGCCTGGAACTTGAATGTGGATGCCGGTCAGCCGGCGCTGGCGATTGCTGTCTGGCAATGGAGCAATTACCTGGGTGATGATGCGCTCGCCAAAGGAATTCGCGCCAACATTTCCTCCTACACACGTCACCATCCGAATGTGAGCATGACCAAAGCCAAGATCGCAGGCAACTATGTAAATAGTTTTCTGGCGAAGACCGAATCAGAACGACTTGGTTTTCAGGAAGCGATTATGCTCGACCCGCAGGGATACGTCGGTGAGTGCACGGGCGAGAATCTTTTTGTGGTCCGCCATGGCAAACTGATTACACCGGTCACTGCACCCGTTT
>DATFQC010000457.1:0-2933 GCA_035264425.1 Anaerolineales bacterium | reverse complement strand
TTGCCATTTCCGTGCATAGTGGTGAAGAGCTTATCCACTTCCGCGACCAGGCTGACAGTAGAGAGGCTGGAGGATTTATCAAAGGCCGCTGCCAAGACTTCGTTATAGACGGGGTCGCCCAGTTGCTTGACTGGTAATCCTGCGGCAATGTTCGCATTGACCACCGGTGAACCGGTTACGTATCCCACGAAATCTTCACGGCCAGCAGCCAACGCCTGGGCACACTCCTGATCCGTTTCAAGGGGAACGACTGTAATATTTGCAGGTGCCTTGGTGTAAACTTTTATCCCTGGGCCGAGGTCCCCGCCATTGAGCCAAGTCTCATAGGTCGTCGCAGCGCCGGCACAGAGTGCCTGACCGGATAGATCGTCCAGAGAGGTGAATGTCGAATCGGCAAGCACGGCAATGACAGCCGGAGTGCCATAATAGGGCACGCTGAAGTCTACGACTTTTTGTCGCTCCGGTGTAACTGTCATGGAGCCAACACTGACATCCCATTTATTCGCCCAATTGCCGGCCGTGATCGCATCCCAGGATGGAGTAGCAAAGCAGGTTTCAACACCCAGATCGTCGCCGATCGCTTTGGCCACATCCACATCAAAGCCTTGCATTTCAGCGGTCGTTAAGGCATCCGAAGGACACTTGGTGTCTGAGGGACGTTTGCCCTCTGTATTAAGAAATGAGGCGGGTTCGTAGTTCGGGTCAGTCGAGACGACAATGTAACCCCGCTGTTTGATGGCGTCCAGCAGGTTGTCTGCCTTTGCGGCATTCGCTCCACAGGCGGCGAGTACTAGTGAAGCAAGGATGGCTACAACGAGCACACTGTACAGTTTCTTCATGAGAAATCTCCTCCGATTTATTTTGTGAAAGTAATATCTTTTTGGATCACTTACAAAATAAGATACTGAGCCGAACCACCTCCTCTCACAAGCTAGATAGTAGGTTAAGCATAGACTATTTCGGGCAATTATGCAAGAGAATTGGAAAATTTGTTGTCATTCAGATAGGTTGCAGTTAGAAATGAATGGAATAATGTCTCTTGAAAAAGGGCGAACTTTAGGATGGTAAAATAAATCTGCTGTACTTTCAGGAGGCTCCACATGGCTGTAATTTTCCCCAGTGAAGAATGGCTACAAGGTTTGGAGAACCAACTCAATTCAGACTCTCGCTATCATGATATCGCCAAAAAATGGGAAGGCGACTTGTTATTTCTCATCGAACCGGATGGAAACTTGAAAGAGCGCCTTACGTTCTATCTGGACCTTTGGCACGGTTTTTGCCGAAAAGCGGACTACAAACCTGAAATTGTCGCCTACCCAAACCCTACCTTTACATTGACCGCTTCCTATAAGGACATCACTTCTATTCTGATGGGAAAGCTCAACCCGATGACCGCCATGATGACCTCCAAGCTGAAAGTGAAAGGGAGCATGGGCTATATGATGCGAAATGTCCCCACAGTTTTGGATTTTGTACGCGTCGCGCAGGAAGTAACAACGGAGATTTTATAACGTCATCGGCGGCGCCAGACATAAACAAGTTATGCAACCTATCCTCAAAATTGATCTCACAACCGGCAAAACCGAGGAATTTCGCATCCCTGAACAATGGGAAAGGGATTTTCTGGGCGGCGCATCACTCGCCGCTCGGATTTTGTATTCATCACTCACGCGGGAATTGAATCCGCTTTCACCGGAAGCGCCTTTGCTCTTTATGACCGGTCCAATGACCGGCACTTCCGGTCCAACCACGGGACGCTTTGTCGTCTGCGGAAAAGGACCGGCGACCGGTTTATGGGCGGAATCCAACATTGGAGGGTTCTGGGGTCCTGAATTGCGCGCAGCTGGCTATGATGGCCTTTGGATCAGCGGGAGAGCTGAGGAGCCAGTCTATCTCTGGTTAAACGGAAACAGGCTGGAGGTGCGAAATGCAGCGCATTTGTGGGGGCAGAACACGTATGCAACGCAGGAGAAAGTCAAAGAAGAGATCGGCGAAAAGTCTGTGCGTGTTTGCGTGATTGGACCAGCGGGTGAGAAGCAAGTTCTGTTCGCCTCCCTCATGTGTGACAATGGACGGATGGCCGGGCGGACAGGCATGGGCGCAGTGATGGGCGCGAAAAACCTCAAGGCGATCGCTGTGCACGGCGTCAACCAAATCCCAGTCTATGATATTGCGAATTACAAACCGCTGCGTTCAGAATCAAATCGCAAGCTGCGTGATGATAACGAGGCAAGAATATTGCGCGAGGTAGGTACCTCCGGCGTGGCGAATTATGCCGAGTATCTCGGTGCGATGCCGGTCAAATATTATTCGCGCGGTTCTTTTGAGAATATCGATAATATTTCAGGCGCGAAAATGACAGAAACAATTCTGTCCGGTAGAAGCGCCTGTCAGGGGTGTGTGATTGCATGCGGACGCGTGGTTACCCTTAAGGAAGATAAATTCAAGCGCAAAGGACCGGAGCATGAAACCATGGTCGGATTCGGTGCGAACCTGCTGAACGATAACCTGGAAGCGATTGTTGATCTGGGTGAAGTGTGTGATCGTTATGGCATGGATACCATCAGCACCAGTAATACCATCGGGCTTGCCTTTCGATTATTTGAAAGAGGAATACTTACTGCGAACGACACCGGTGGTATTGTTTTGAAATGGGGCGATGTGGACGTAATCGAACAAGTCGTGAATCTGATCGGCCGCCGCGAGGGGATTGGTGACCTCATGGCACAGGGCTCGCGCCGCTTTGCTGCGCATTTTGGTGTTGAAGAGGAAGCGGTTCAGGTCAATGGACTGGAAGTGGCATACCACGATCCACGCGGTGTGTCGGGGATGGCGCTGTCATATGCGACCAGTCCGCGGGGCGCATGTCATAATCAATCCGATTATTTTTTTGTCGATTTTGGACATACACAGGAAAGCTTGGGGATTACCTA
>DATFQC010000456.1:0-16877 GCA_035264425.1 Anaerolineales bacterium | reverse complement strand
GCTTGTGTAGCCAGTAATGTGCGCTGTTCTCGTGTAGGTTCTGCCTTTATCCAGGCCTTTTGCCAAAGCACGATTAGCCTTTGCATAGCAACCAGGTCAGATGCAATTTCCGGGTCTGTGTCTGCCGCTGTCCACTCAATGAGGTGTTTGGCTTCATCCAATAAAATAGCAACTTGCACAGGATCTGATGATTCGCGGGCAGAAGAGGAAATGCGTCCGAGTGTAGCAGATAAACCTCCAAGCCTCCGTGGTATTGGGTCGCGCAAAAATCGCTCATGCAATTTTTCCCTGTTCTTCATTTGACACCACCTAACATCTCACGTGTAATAGACTCTATTACTTTGCGTAGCTCTTGGCTTTGAATAAGAATACTTCGATTTCCCAAACGTGGTCGAATGTTGATCAGTGATTCAAAGGCAATCCACTGTTCCGCAGGATACCAATTCGCGCCCCACAAATCATCCTACTCGTGAAGCATATGGATCATTTAAAGTCTCCGTAAGACGGATTATACATCCCATGAAATGAAAGACCAGGTTTCTCAACCTGGCCTTTTAGCGAATACGTGGTACGTTACTGTTTTCCCGTTATGGATTTACTGTGTTATTTGTGTTTGCTCAGGGACAACCAGCGCCATGATCAGATACACGATCGCGATCCCGTGGAAGCCCGTGAAAAACGCCAACACAGCCAGCAAGCGGACGATCGTCGGATCGATGCCAAGATATGCACCCAGTCCTGCGCATACCCCGGCGATCATGCGGTTAGACGTACTGCGGGTCAGTTGCTTGTAATTGGTATTCATGATATTGAACTCCTTTCAATGATTTCTATGTAGAATACGCAGGAATTTGAAAGAAGTTGCAGATCGCCTGGTGGTTGAGTAACCCCAGGTGTTCTTAGAGAGGTGTATCGAGCCACCAATTTTGAATTCACTGATTATTGCTGGTTTCGATACATTTCTCGCTTCGTTTGGAAGTACCCCACCACCGATGCCTATTTATACTTTCTGCTCTCCAGATAATTCGCTAGAGCCGCCCAGAGGAGTGCTAGCCCAATCATCAAATAGACCAGGGCCTGTAACCCCAGAAACCTGAGTTGTGAGAATCCAAAAGCAGCGAACAATATTCCCACGACTCCATAAAAGATGGTGTTACGAATGTAATCTGATCCTACGCGTTTGGACTGCAAAATATTCTTTTGCAGCAATACTTCCATCGCGCAGACTTGTTCTTCGTGCAGGTTCTTGCAGGCCAGCGAATCCCCCGCTGGCGCGGCACACTCGGAGCAAAGTCCGCGCTGGCAATATTTGCAAAGTCCGACCGCGGGTTTATCGGGATGATAAAAACAGACCAAGATTATTCTCCAATCAACTGTACGACTAATTTTCTTTGCCGCGGACGATTATCGAAATCCACGTAAATGACTTGCTGCCATCTACCTAGGGTCAACCGTTCGTCTACAAATGGAATCGTGAGCGAAGGTCCAAGCAGCGCGGCGCTTGCGTGGCTGTGACCGTTCCCGTCATGCCAGCGTTCATTGTGGGCGTACTCACGATTTGATGGGACGATCTCGTCGAAGAGCCGCCGTAAGTCGCTTAGTGCACCACCTTCAAATTCGATGGTTGTCAGTGCGCTGGTGGAAGATGGACAAAAAATAGTCACTGTGCCGGAGGTTAGCCCGCTTTTCGAAACGGCATTGGCGAGCTGATCTGTGATATCGAGAATATCGGCGTTGCCTTGCGTAGAGAGAGAAAGAGAGGTTGTTTTTACAGTCATCTTTATTTTAGCTTTTCTAGTCGATGTCGCAAGTGATCCTTCGTCTTGCAGGATCAGCACAACCTTGCTCCACTGCCATACACTCATTCGTACAATAGTGGTGGGTTCGGTTGTATAAGTCCATTCGACAGTAACACTTTCACTACGTGACTTACGAGCCATGGCTGTAGAGCGCTGGTTCGCTCCGCGCGAAGGAAATTATTCAGAGTCGCCGTGCTGAATGATGTTCTTTCCATATTTCTCGCGCAGTTCATCCACAGCTTCCTGTAATTTACGGGATTTTTCATGATCCATATCCCATAAGCCCAATTGACGGATCGGCTGACCGATTCCAGTGATGCCCACGCCGATCAAGCGCACAGACTGGTTCGGCTTGCGGACTGACTTGAGCAAATCCAGAGCCGCTTTTGTGATTTCATCCTCCTGATCCGTTCGATGATTAAGGGTGGTTTGCCGCGTTAAAGTTGTGAAATCGGGCCAGCGGACTTTGATTTTAATGGTCGAACCGGCCAGGTCGTTTTTTCTTAACTGGCGTGCGACTTCGGCCGATTGTTCACGCACTGTTTTTTCCAATACCCTGTCGTCCCGCACATCCCGCGAAAACGTAATTTCCTGGCTGATGGATTTGGTCTCACGTTCGGTCGTGATGGGACGATCGTCAATCCCTTTCGAATGCCGCGCCAGGTCACGGCCATTCTCGCCAAACATACGGATCATTTCACTCTCCGGCCACTTGGCAATATCACCAATGGTGTGGATTCCCAACTCAGTCAATCGTGCGGAGGTTTTTGGTCCAACGCCCCATAACATATCGGCTGGAAGGGGAGAGAGGAATGCCGCCTCTGCTCCAGACGGGACAACAGTCACCGCGTTAGGAGGTTTTACTTCGCCTATGGCTTTACTTTCGCGCAAGGCAAGACTCTTGCCAACCTCGGTTGCAATCTTTGAGACCAGCTTATTCGAAGCGATCCCAATGGAGCAGGGGAGTTGCAGTTCATTGCGGATGCGAGCCTGCAATTTGCGCGCAACGAATTCAGGCGGTTCATGAACGTCGCTGACATCCAGAAAGGCCTCGTCAATGGAGATTTGTTCTACAAGCGGGGTGAGATCGTGCAACCGCTCCATGACCTGATGCGAGACTTCGCTATATAGGTTGTGACGCGACGAAACAATGATCAGCCCCGGGCTGAGTCGGAGCGCTTTTCCCATAGGCATCGCAGAGCGGACGCCCATCCGTCTCGCCGTATAAGAACAGGAAGCCACCACGCCACGTTCCTCCGGTTTCCCGCCCACAGCAAACGCTTTTCCGCGCAATTCAGGATTACGCGTCTCTTCGACGGCGCAATAGAACGCATCCAGGTCAATATGAAGGATAATACGTGGCATTTGTCCCATTATAAGGAAAAAAGAGTCATTCATGGCTATTGAACAATCCTTAAAGAAAAGATATACTAGAGGCGTATAGTCATTAGTAACTATATGCGACCCAATAGCCAGTTGAGTCAATGGGAACTTTCGTAATTATTTGAACGTATTAATAATTGGAAAGACCTGAGGAGGAACCTATGAAAACAAAAGTGCAAGCTGCATCAACGTTACTGCTGATCGCGTTGGTGCTATCGTTTATTCCTGCGGCGGCGCTGACTACAACTGCCTTTGCCGCACAGACCTGCAGTGATTGGGCGCAGTTCGTTGCCGATGTGACTGTCCCCGATGGCACCCGATATGATCCTGGTGCTACCTTCACGAAGACATGGCGTTTGAGGAATATTGGCACGTGTACGTGGACAACCTCTTACACTATGATTTTTGATTCTGGTACCCAAATGGGCACAACGGCTTCGGTCCCATTCGGAACCAGCGTCGCTCCGGGCGCGACGATTGATCTTCCTGTAAACATGACCGCGCCGAGTTCAGCGGGTCATTACATTGGTTACTGGAAGTTCAAGAATGCCTCCGGAACACCATTTGGTATTGGTTACAATGCCAACAGGGACTGGTGGGTCGAGATCAATGTCAATGGCACACCAACGACCGGTGTCGCTTATGACTTTACTGCGAATGCTGGTTCAGCAACATGGTCCAGTGGAGCGGGTGGCCTTTCCTTCCCCGGGACAGATGGCGATGCCAAGGGCTTTGCATTAAAGCTCGATAAGCCCAATTTTGAGAGTGGCGCTGTTGCTTCCCAACCAGGCTTGCTCTTTTCTCCCCAGCAAATTACAAACGGATTTATCCAGGCGAGCTATCCGGCCTTTACTGTACAAAGTGGAGACCGCTTCCAGGCAACTGTAGGTTGTCAAGCCGGCGCAACGTCCTGCTATGTTGCTTATCGCCTCGATTATGAAGCAAATGGTGCGATCAGAACGTTCTGGACATTCCGTGAGAAGTTCGAAGGGCTGACGTATAACGCGAATCTTAATCTGGGCCCATTGGCAGGCCAATCAGTCAAATTCATTCTTTACATCTCTGCCTATGGCTCACCGGTGGGTGACCGCGCGTTATGGGGTAACCCAGTCATTGCACGGAGTGGCGTTGTGGTTACACCTGCCGTGACGGGTACACCTCCCACTCCGACTCTGACTAACACTCCGGGACCAGTGACTGTGACTGTTCCTCCTTCCGCTTGCGATCGAGCGCAATTCGTGGCCGATGTAAATGTTCCTGATGGAACCGTCATGGCCCCTGGTGCGACGTTCACGAAGACATGGCGCTTGAAGAATGTTGGCACTTGTGCATGGAGCACATCCTACCAATTGGTGTACTTTAGCGGCGAGCAAATGGGCGCGCCCGCTTCGGCAGCGTTCCCGCAAAACGTTCCGGTGGGTCAGACCGTGAATATCTCTATTAACATGACCGCACCTTCGACAGCAGGTTCCTATCGCGGCTACTGGATGTTCAAGAATGCCAATGGCGCACTCTTCGGTATTGGCCCACAGGCGAATAAACCCTGGTGGGTAGATATCAAGGTTTCGGGTACAGGTGTCACCCCGGGCGCTACAACTCCAGCTCCCACTGCTAATATAGCGTACGACTTTGCGACAAATGCCTGTGCAGGCACCTGGTTCAGCGGCGCGGGTCAACTCCTATGTCCGGGAACAGATGGTGATGCTAAAGGTTTTGTACTCAAGGTCAGCAATCCCAAGCTGGAAAATGGAACCACCGATACCAGACCGGGTATTCTCACCTTTCCCCAGAACGTTTCGTATGGATCTCCGGATGGATATATTCAAGGCTTCTTCCCGGCCTTCAGAGTACAAAATGGTGATCGATTCCGATCGATCATTAATTGTGAATACGGCGCGACAAATTGTTATGTTGCCTTCAGCCTCGATTATCAGACAGGTACCGATCCAATCAAGAGTATTGGACGTCCCTTCCCGTTTGGCGAGAGATATGAGGGGAATTATTTTGCAGCGGACGTTGATTTAAGTTTCCTGGCTGGCAAGGATGTGAAATTCATCCTTACGGTGCGTGCAGCCGGAACAGCTGTTGGGGACCGAGCATTATGGGTAGGCCCAATTATCTATCGGGCTGGAGCAACCTCCACAACGCCAGTAGCCACCACTGCGGTTGCTACTACGCCTGTCTCAACAACGCCTACTACACCGGTCGCTACGACCGCGGTGGCTACTACGGCTGTTGCCACCACAGCTGTTGCCACCACAGCTGTTGCAACTACAGCCGTTGCAACTACGGCAGTAGCTACTACCCCGGTTACGCCAGCTGCGTCTGCATTTCAAGATGCAAAATATAACTTTAAATTTACTCTTCCTTCTGGTGCAGCCATTGTGAGCCAAACGGACAATCTCGGCCGCGTCTCTCTTCCCATTGTTACCGGCGGGACGAACCTGCTTGAAAAGTACATTCAAATCAATGTGGAAGAAAACAAGAGTCCATGTACAAGTCCCGCCGTTGATGGAACTCCTACGTCCACCGAGAACGTTACTATTAACAACGTTCAGTTTGTCAAGACGACGGGTCAAGGTGCGGCCGCGGGCAATCGTTATGATTGGACCGCCTATGCAACGACGAGCAACAATGCCTGTATCAGTCTGGCATTCATCCTGCACTCTGCTAACCCGGGAAATTATGCAACTCAACCCCCGGTGTTCGACTCTGCTAAGGAGTCTGAAGTGATAGGGACGACCATAGCTACCTACAGTAAGATGTCTCAATAGGATCTTCGTCTTTCCTCCCCAACCGAGGGCCTGGTCCATGCGGCCAGGCCCTTTTTCTACCTTCAACCTTCTCAAAATGTTACCTGACCGATCCACGCTCCTGCTTGCCGACGATGACCCAACTATTGCAGATAGCCTTGCGCCCTTCCTTGAGCGCGCAGGTTTCCATGTGCTGGTTGTCTCAGATGGTGTCAACGCATTGGAAAAAGCACAGACGCATCATCCTGAATTGATCATCCTCGATGTGCTCATGCCGCGCATGGATGGCAGGGAAACCTTGCGTCGCTTGCGAAAAGCCAAGATCTGGACTCCCACTATCCTATTGACACAGGTGGGAGAGGCCTCTGAGCGTGCGCTAGCACTTGAAGAAGGAGCAGATGATTATCTGAATAAGCCGTTTGATCCACATGAATTGCTGGCGCGCATCCGGGCCGTATTGCGGCGTGTGCGCCCGGGGGAGCGTTCCCTCTCCGCGGCTTGGTTGTTGACTGCAAATGACCTTTCTCTGGATCGCCGTGCAAGGCGTGCTACATTAAGCGGAGAAACAGTTGAGTTAACTCCCAAGGCGTTGGCCGTTCTTGAATATTTGATGACGCATCCTGATGAAGCCGTGACACGGGAACGCTTGCTCGAAGCGGTCTGGGGCTGGGAATATCCTGCCGGCACGCGCACGGTCGATACCCGTATGGCAGAATTGCGCCGCGCTCTGGACGACGACCCGGCCGATCCGCGCTTTATCGAGACCATTCCAGGAGAAGGGTACCGTTTCATTGCCTCCGTGCATGGAGAGGGGTAAGATTATTCCCGTATGCTCAAAAAAAGCTGGATCAATTTACTGTTAATTTTCCTGCCTCTGCTCGCCGGGGTGATTGAACTCATATTGATCACTATGTTTGCGCAGGCATTGCCTCCCTATATGATGACAGCCGATTTCGGGGTTTTTGCTTTTGTGTTCGGTATGACGATCCGGAACCTCGGTGTTGTCGCTTTCATGATGGGACTTTTTATTACCGGTCTGTTACTAATTTTTTACAACCGGACGCTGCGCAGACAGGCAGAAACTTACACGTTAGTTGAGGGCGCAAAGCTCGAAGCTGAGCAGGGACGTCGCCGCTTCCTGCGCCGGCTCGATCATGAGATCAAAAATCCATTGACCGGATTGCGTGCAGCGTTGGTCAACATGCAGGAAGTGAAGACCGAGGTTGATCGCAAGCGGGCGGTTGATAACGCCAGCAACGCCGTGGAACGCCTGACGCGTCTGTTGACCGATTTGCGAAAACTTTCCGATCTGGGGGAACGTCCCATTGAACTGTGGCAGGTGGATGTGCCAGATTTATTGCAGGATGTAGTGGATGCGGCCCATGTGTTGCCTGCTTACGGGGGACGGGAGGTCAATCTGTTAATTCCCAAAGTGCCATCTCCGTTCCCGATGATTACAGGAGATCGTGATCTGCTTGTACTGGCGGTCTATAACCTGGTCGAAAATGCGCTGAAATTCACCTGTGAAACCGATTCCGTTGAGATTCGGGTCAATGAAGACGGACGCGCCATCCTCATCGAAGTGGCAGATTCCGGGGTCGGAATTCCTGCGGAGGATGTGTCCAAGATCTTCGAAGAACTCTACCGGGGCTCTAACGCCCGTAGCACGGAGGGGAGCGGTCTGGGGCTGGCACTGGTTTATCGTATTATTTCTCTGCATGGAGGCCAGATTACCGTGCGCAGCAGCCAAGAGGAGCCGCGCGGCACTGTATTTACCATCCGTTTGCCGGTAAACAAAAAGAAGGTTACCCTGCTCCCATCCAGTTAATTTGTAACAAGCCGTTACAAAACTGTGACATCTCTGGAACAGACTTGTAACAGTGGGGGAGTATAGTATATGTATGAAAGCCTTACAGAGCGCAACTATCTCCGAAAAGACGCTGATCCAGGCCGCACAGCGTGGCGATCTTGAGTCATTTAACCTTTTGATCCTGCGCTATCAGAATCTGCTGTTTGGGATCGCCCTCCGCCTGCTAAACGATGAAGACGCGGCAGCCGATGCGGTGCAGGAAGCGCTCATCTCCGCGTTCCGCCGCTTCGATACCTTCCGCGGTGATTCTTTGCGAAGCTGGCTGGCGCGCGTGGTTGTCAACGCTTGTTATGATGAAATGCGCAAGAAACGCCGCCAACACTCGATCCCTTTGGAGCAGTTCAATTCAGACGGTGAGGAAATCGAGACCAGTTACTGGCTGGTCGATCCAGAATCAGACCCCGAAACGAAGTTCGAGTCGTTTGAGTTGGAAAATGCCCTTCAAAAGAGCCTTGATAAATTACAGCCGATCTATCGCCTGATGCTCGTACTGGTGGATATCGAGGGATTATCCTATGAAGAAGCCGCGATGGCCGCACACGTTCCGGTTGGAACGGTGAAGAGTCGCCTTGCACGAGCGCGGTCCCAGATGCAAAAATCATTGCAGGGGGCGGGAGAATTATTGCCAGCTTCGTATAGAGTTGAGTTATCTATTCCCGTATAAGCGCAATAAATTATTTCCAACTATAAAAGAGCCAAAGATTTTGTCTTTGGCTCTTTTGATTGATAGGCGAAGTGCAATGGTATCGTTATAATAACGCGATATTTTATTGATATAAGGAAATCAATTATTATGAATAGTCGCAATGAGTTAAAGGAAGTTTGGGCAAGTGGGGATTCCTACGAGCCCTATATAGGTCGCTGGAGTCGGCTGGTCGCTCAGAAATTTATCCCCTGGCTGGCTTTCCCTGAAAATCAACGCTGGCTGGATGTAGGATGCGGCACCGGCGCGCTCAGTCAGACGATTCTCGAAACGACAAATCCCCAGACAGTAAATGGGATCGACCGTTCCGAAGCGTATGTGGAATCTGTGCGTGGTAGAGTTAATGATCCACGCGCTGAATTTGAAGTTGGAAATGCGCAGACTCTATCGTTCCAATCAGAAACGTTTGACGCGGCAGTCTCCGGCCTGGTATTAAATTTTGTGCCTCATCCTCAGCAGATGATTGCTGAAATGACGCGTTCCGTAGGAAAAAAAGGGATTGTCGCTCTATATATTTGGGATTACGCTGGGAAGATGCACATGCTGCGCCACTTCTGGAATGCAGTAACAGCCCTGGATCCCGCGGCCCGTGATCTTGATGAGGGTAGGCGTTTTCCAATCTGTAATCCGGATTCGCTAAAAAAACTCTTTCAGAACGCCGGACTTTTTCAAGTTGAAGTTCACCCCATCGATATCTCTACTGACTTCAAGGATTTTAATGATTACTGGGCGCCATTTTTGGGTGGGCAGGGACCGGCCCCCGGTTATGCCATGTCATTGAGTGAGGAGCAACGAGCTCGCTTGCGACAACGCATCTACAATAGCTTGCCCTTTGCATTGGATGGCTCCATTCCGCTCACGGCGCGGGCCTGGGCAGTTAGAGGGACCAAATAGAGTTTTTTTCATACAAATCCAAAGGAGACTATCATCAAACGCTGGCAAGGTTCCTGCATTGGTGCATTTCTTGTTCTATTAATCTGCGGTGGTTCCTTGATTTTCTTTGTGCCGTTTGGCGGTGCGATGATCGCTGGAATCCCACCTCTATTTGACAAACTCACGGCGTCAGTGCTTTGCCCGCAGGCCACAGATTATTCGTACCGGGACTTTGGTAGCGCGCCGATCGACTCAAGCAACCCCATTGGGGGAACGGGTCACCTCACAGAATTGACCTGCACATACGCCGATGGCTCACAAAAAGTGTTTGAAAATGAGGAAGTTGGTTTGAAAGGACTCGCCGCTTCGTTTTCAGTTGCTGGGATATGCGGCGGAGTAATTGTTTTATTCTTTATGATCATCGCAGCGATTGTTGGAGCGAGATTGGTGAAACCAAAGACAAACTGAACCACAAATGGGTTAAAAACCTAGAGAACTGTTTTTGCTTTTGGGGTTCGGTTCCTTGAAGATGAATTAAACAAAAAAATCCTTAACCGATTGGTCAAGGATTTTTCTATTCCTGTTATTTTCCTAACTTCTTCCTGAATGCCTCCGTCAACGCAGGGACGATCTGAAATAAATCACCAACCACGCCATAACGAGCCTGCTTGAAGATCGGCGCATCGGAATCTTTGTTAATGGCCACAATCACTTTGGCATTCCTCATCCCGACCAGATGTTGGATCGCGCCGGAAATACCGCAGGCAATATACAGATCTGGTGTAACGACTTTACCGGTTTGCCCCACCTGATGGGAGTAGGGGATATAGCCTGCGTCCACGGCGGCCCGGGAGGCACCAACTGCCCCGCCAAGCACTTGCGCCAGTTGTGTGACAAAGGCGAAACCCTGCTGTGCGCGCCACAGTTCAGCTTGTTTTTCGTCCATGCCAGCAGGTGGCTGTAAAGACGGATTATTCGAAACACCGCGTCCGCCCGAGACAATAACGCCCGCGTCGCCCAGGTTAACTGCGCTTTCAGACGCGGAATATCCTTCTACATTAGTTAACGCATCAGCTTTCACTTCTACTTTTGTAGCCGTACCCGATTTGCTCGGGTCCGGTTCGGGTTTGGGGAAAGCACGTCCGCGAATGGTTGCCATCACAGGTTTGCCTGAACAAATTGTCTTTTCCAGGACTTTGCCTTCGTAAATCGGACGCGTCGCGACCAGTTGGTCGCCATCTGCCTCGAGTCCAGAAATATCGGTCAGTACCCCGGTGGTCAGATCGACAGCCGTCATTGCGGCAAGCTCACGAGTGCGTGTCGTGGTCGGGAACAGAATTAGGTCTGGACCCTGCGAAGAAGCGAGTGCCGAAAGGGTGGATGCATAGGCTTCGGCGCGGTAATCTGCAAGTGCGGAATCGTCCGCAGCCCAGACCTCGTCGGCGCCATACTCAAACGCTGCTTTTGCAACAGCCTCGACGCCGGAACCAAAAACAACCGCGCTCGCCGTGCCAAGTGATTTTGCCAGCCCCAGAGCTTCCCAGGAAGCCGGCTGGACGTCACCTTTGAAGTGATCAATATATACAAAAGTCTTCATAGCACTTTCTCCGCAAGAATTTTATCCACAAGCGTTTCAGCGATGGCTTGAGGTGTATCGCCTGTGATAATCTCAACCGCAGTTTCGCGTGTGGGCGGGTTCAGTAGCTCGGTCCGTTTCACAACGGATTCGGGCGCGCTCATGCCCAAGTCTCCCAGCGACCAGACCGGGATGCTGGCTTTTGATGCCTTGCGGATCCCCATGAACGATGGATAACGCGGCTCGCCGATGCTTTGAACAACGCTCACCACGACGGGCAATTTCGCGCTGACGCTTTGCCGGCCTTCTTCGATGACTCGTTCTACGGTCACGCTTCCATCCTGAGCCTTAATTTGGCCAGCCAGCCCAAGCATGGGCCACCCAAGGATGCGCGCTGTCTGCGCGGGGGTGATCCCTGCGCCGTTGTCGAGCGTCTGACGCCCAAACACAACCATATCCACTCCATCGATCTTTTGGATAGCCGCGGCCAGGACGCGTGCTGCACCGGCCGTATCGAGTTCGTTGAGTGCGGAATCTGACACAAGGATTGCATCATCCGCGCCCATCGCGAGCGCATGCTTGAGCGCTTCCTTGGCAGATTCAGGTCCGATGCACAATGCAGTGACCGTACTGCCGCTGTTGGCTTCCTTCTGCTGGAGCGCGCCTTCCACTGCATACTCGTCGAATGGGTTGATCACCAAGGGTGCGTCTCCCCATGAGACTTTCCCACCTTCGGCTTTGACTTTCGCCTCCGAGTCGGGCACTTGCTTGATACAGGCGATGATTTTCAAGAGAGTCCTCCATTTAGGATTTCAGATTTTGAAGTCTTAAACGACAAAAACTACTTTCTCATCCCAGCCATTACTACTAAATTAGATTGAGGAAGCCTTTAATCACAAGTTTACAGTCTGGTAAGCTGAACGATTCATAAACTGAATTTGCAAGCCTTCCAACTTACTGGATACTGGTCTTGCTTAATATTTTTCCTGTTCCCAAATCTAATTCACAGGCGTGGCCGCTGAGCGTATACGTGGAGAGTGTTGCACCATCTTCATTGAGTTTTACGCGGGAATATAAGGTGTAAGGGTCAGGCTTTTCAGCCTCCCAAATGATTTTCTCATCTGCCGAAATGCAATACAAATTGAATTTCCCACGCGGGAATTCATTTGGACTCTCCAGCACGACAGTCCCACGCGGGGTTTGGATGAATTTATCGACTTTTGTGTGAAGCGGATGGATTTCCATATTGGATTATCCCTGCCAGGCAGCCTCATTGTAGGCTGGGAGTTCACAGCGCAACGGTTTATCGATCCGCTCGCCCAAGGCGTATCCAGCCTGGATAAGGGTCTGAATCTCAGAACTGCCCTCATAAATAACGGCGCCTTTGGAGTTTCGCAGGTAACGTTCCGCATCGAACTCGTCGCTGAAGCCGTAGGCACCGTGGATTTGAATGGCTTCGTTTGCCGCGTTGAAGGAGGCTTCTGTGGCGAATTTTTTGGCATAGGAAGTCTCCAAAGTATTGCGCTTGCCCATATTCTGCATCCAACCAGCCTGCAGGTAGAGCAGCCGCGCGATTTCATAATCCTGCGACATCCTGGCAATCTTTTCCTGGATCAGTTGGTGCTCAGCAATGAGTTTTCCAAATGTGGTACGTGTCTTGGCATATTTGACACTGGCTTCCAGCGCAGCACGAATAATACCTGTCGCGCCCGAGGCAACGGTGTAGCGTCCATGATCGAAGCCGGTCATTGTGATCTTAAAACCTTCGCCTTCTTCGCCGATGCGATTTTCGGCGGGTACTCTCACATCCTGGAAGTTGATCCAGCCTGTGGAACCAGCTCGTACGCCCAATTTACCATGGATATCGCCACGCGTCACCCCGGGAGAGTGCAGATCAATGATGAAGGAGGAGAGCGCCTCGGAGGGTCTGGTGGTGGTTGGGTTCGTTTTAACGGTGACTAGCGCAAGGTCCGCTTTGGAGGCCAGGGAAATCCACATCTTTTCGCCGTTCAGGATGTACGGATCACCATCCCGTTTGGCGGAGGTCCGCATCGCCGCCACATCCGACCCCATGCCCGGTTCGGTGAAGACACCACAGCCGATCTTTTCGCCCGTTGCCAACGGGACGAGGAATTTCTGTTTCTGTTCTTCTGTTCCCCATTGAAAAATGGTCATTCCACACAACCCCGTGTGCACCGACATCACCACACGTAAAGATGTATCCACAGCTTCGAGCTCTTCACAGGCGAGACCCCAGGCAATGTAATCCATGCCCGCGCCGCCATAACGGACTGGAAACGGCAAACCAAGTATGCCAAGCGCGCCCATGCGCTGTAACGCAAAGGGAATCGGTTCCTGTTTGCGGTCATACTCCTTGATTACAGGCGCGATCTCCTTTTGAGCAAAGTCGCGCACCATTTTTTGTGTCATTTGATGTTCAGGAGAGAAAGAGAAATCCATGGGTTGCCTCAGTGAAAATTTTCTCTAATTATACCTGTTCGAACCAGCCTTATAAACACTAAGGCCACGAAGAAGCACAAAGCAAATTTATTCCTTTGAGTTCTTTAGATTTAAATAAAAAATGCCCGATGCCGTTTTCACCTTTAGGTGTGGCATCGGGCTACGGAATATGGGCATCTTCCATCATGACTTTTCCTCAACACCCATGTTGCTCAGCTCATCTGAATTGATATTCGAGATGAGCAGGTCCGCACCAGCGAGGGCGAGGAACAAGAGCAAACAAACGAAGACGATCAGAATGAACATTGAATACCTCCTTTCGATCTATATATATTAACGCAGTTTTGATCACAACGTTGTATCCCCTAAGAGTACTGAAATGGGATTGAACGGTGATCAAAGCCTCTGGATGCCAAACCACATACATGACGTATCAGTTGATAAATTGTTCCATAAAGTATTTGATTAAATTTTTCAATGTTGAAAGGAATAGGATTTCAAGATGTCAAACCGGCATCGAGACTCCGTAAATTCACATCAGGTTGACAAAACCAATCTTTGAGATAAAATTCAGTCCGCAGAAAAAAAGCCGAAGTGGCGGAATTGGCAGACGCGCTACGTTCAGGGCGTAGTGAGGGTTCCCTCATGTGGGTTCAAGTCCCACCTTCGGCACCACAAAATATTGCACTCCTCTCCAGCTTTGATGCTTGCTTTATGAGGCTTGATCAGGTCCAGAGCTGTTGAAGAAAACGGTGCACAAGAAAGACTCGCCGAGAGGCGAGTTTTTTGTTACCCAGCGGCAAACATACGTCTTTCGAGTCAAAAAAAGCGAAAATAATGGCGGGGGAGGTGGTATAATTAGAGTAAATTAGGCATATCCTTCATTAGTTAAGACGCGGAGTCACAGAATCTCGTCCTTCGTGTTTTTTTTATGCCAATACCCCTTTTTATGAAGTGCCGTATGCGTAACTAAACCCAAGCTGGAAGCTTATTTTCAATCATTCCAGAAGTTTAGTAATTTATAAGACAATCGGCAAGAGAAAACTATGACTGAAGAAACCCCTCAAAACGGTCAAAACGGAAACATCCAACAAGTTGATATTGATGCCCAAATGCGAGAGGCCTATTTGGATTATGCCATGAGCGTAATCGTGGCGCGAGCTCTACCTGACGCTCGGGATGGGCTGAAACCTGTCCATCGCCGGATCCTCTACGCCATGCAGGAGTTAGGGATCCGTTCAAATACTCCTTATAAGAAATCCGCACGCATTGTGGGCGAAGTTCTAGGCAAGTTCCATCCACATGGTGACTCGGCCGTCTATGAAACGATGGCACGCATGGCGCAGGATTTTTCCATGCGCTATCTTCTGGTCGATGGGCAGGGCAATTTTGGGTCGGTGGATGGTGATGCACCGGCTGCAATGCGTTACACGGAAGCCCGCCTCCATAAACTGGCCGAAGAATTGCTGGCTGATATCGATAAGGATACGGTTGACTTTGGTCCCAACTTTGATGACTCACTCGAAGAGCCGCTGGTCTTGCCTGCCCGAGTGCCGAATATGCTGCTCAATGGGACTTCAGGGATCGCAGTCGGCATGGCGACAAATATCCCACCGCACAACCTGCGCGAACTGACCGATGCCATCATTTATCTTATTGAAAACTACGATACGATGGATGACATCCCATTGGATGAGTTGATGAAGCGCATTCCAGGACCGGACTTTCCCACTGGTGGTATTATCGTGGGCCGCGAGGGGATTGAGTCAGCCTATGCAACCGGCAAAGGACGTCTGGTTGTGCGCGGGATGGCACATATTGAAGAGGGAACCGGGGGCAAGCACGAAATCATTATTACCGAAATTCCATATCAACTGAACAAATCAAGTCTGATCGAACGAATTGCCGAGTTGGTGCGTGAAGATAGGATTGATCAGATCTCGGACCTGCGCGACGAATCAGATCAACGTGGCATGAGTATTGTGATCGAGCTCAAGCGTGGCGCACAACCCAAAAAAGTCCTGAACCAACTTTATAAATATACAGCCCTGCAGTCTACGTTTGGCGTGCAATTGTTGGCGTTGGTAGATGGCGAGCCTCGCACTCTGCCGCTGAAACGTGCTCTGCAAATTTTTCTTGAACATCGTCAAGTAGTCATTGTCCGCCGTACGAATTTTGAATTGGCGAAAGCTCGGGCACGCCAGCATATCCTGGATGGCTATCTCATTGCGCTGGCTAATCTCGATGCGGTCATCAAAACGATCCGTGAATCGCAGGATGCAGATGTAGCCAAGCAAAATTTGGTTCAACGTTTCAAATTGAGTGAACTGCAAGCGCAGGCCATTTTAGATATGCAGTTGCGCCGCCTGGCTGCCCTGGAACGCTGGAAGATCGAGGAAGAACATAAGCAAGTTGCAGAACACATCGCCCGTTTGGAAGACTTGCTTGCCAGCCCGAAGAAAATCCTTGCTCTCATTCAGGATGACATGCACGACCTCGCCGAAAAATATGGCGACGATCGCCGGACCCGCATTGCTGTCGATGCGACAGAATCCCTCAGCGAAGCGGACCTTGTCCAGGATGAAGCGGTCTTGATCAGCCTGACGGCACGCGGATACGTCAAGCGCGTGGCAGCTTCCGCCTTCCGGTCCCAGAGCCGCGGCGGACGTGGGGTGATGGGCCACACCACTAAGGATGAGGATACCGTGGTTGCTCTCCTCCCGGCCCGCAGCCTGGATACAATGCTGTTTTTCTCTGACAGCGGCAAAGTCTATTCCGAAAAGGTTTACCAAATCCCAGATGCCGACCGTACGGCGAAGGGCATTCCGCTGGTCAATGTGCTGGCGCTGGGCCCGAATGAGCGTGTCACAGCTGCCATCGCGGTCTCGGAGTTCTCTGCTCATGGATTCTGTGTGCTTGCTACAATACGCGGTAAAGTCAAGCGGGTGGTAATGGAAGAATTTGCTGCCGTACGGCCCTCAGGCTTGATCGCGATGTCTTTGGATGATGGTGACCAGCTCGGCTGGGCGCGCCTGACGAGCGGTAATGACGAAGTGATCTTCGTGACCGAGCAGGGACAAGCTCTGCGTTTTAATGAAAGCAAAATTCGTGCCATGGGGCGACAGGCCGCTGGTGTGAATGCAATTCGTCTTCATAACGAAGATTGTGTCACTAGTATGGATGTGGTTGAAAAGGATGGTTCACTGCTTGTGATCACAAGTACTGGATTTGGGAAACAAACTCCATTGAAAGACTATTCGGCAAAGGGTCGAGCCACTGGTGGAATTTCCACCATTGATCAGAAGGCATTGAAGGATATTGGCAAAATTGTTGCCGCGCGTGTAATCCAGCCAGCCGATGACCTGACGATTATCACATCGAATGGGGTCGCCATTCGGATCAAGGTCAAGGATGTAAGGCAGGCGGGCCGTGCAACAAAAGGTGTGCACCTCATCAAACC
>DATFQC010000455.1:0-4975 GCA_035264425.1 Anaerolineales bacterium | reverse complement strand
ATTCAAAGGCCAAGATTGTCACCGTGAGTATGCAAGGAATTATTCATATGCCAATACTTCTCGAATGGTAAGCCTCGCAGCATTACGGGCCGGCAAAATACTGGCAAGGGCAGACAAGGCCAGGACCAGTCCAAGCCAGATGGCATAACCCGTGTAGGTGAATACCACTGCAATTGGAGTTTGAAATACCGCCAGGCTCACAATCGTCGAAAGCAGATAGGTAAATGGAATGGAAAGGAGGACAGCCAGTACAAAGGAAATCATGCCGATAAAAACACCCTCAGCAATGACAGTTCGCATTACAGCCCGGTCATCTGCGCCAATGGCGCGCATAACCCCAATTTCACGAGTACGTTCCAGCACATTCATCCCCATCGTGCCAGTCAGGCCCATCGAGCCCACGATTGCCGTCAGTATTGCCATAATGAGCAGGAAAACGACCAGCGTATCCAGGCTTTCCACTGCCGTATCCAGCGAGGCACGCCCGGCTTCGGAAATACGCACTTTGAATCCCTTGTCACGAAGGTATTTATCCAGCTCTTCGGCTTTCGCGTCCTGATAGGAACGCTCATGCCGGTCCGTGACCAACCGGAATGAAGTGGCTCGGTTTACAAGATGATTTACCTTTGACACGTACTCGTAAGGCGCGTAAGCAAGCACACCTTCGCGAGCCACAAACTTAAAGATCCCGACGACTTCCCAGATCTCCTCTTTCCTATCAATTTTCAAATTGAGCTGGTCTCCTGGTTTCAAAGTTGGGAAATATTTAAGAACAGCCTCACTGACAGCCAGCTTTCGCACATCATCAGCATGGATCCAGCGCCCGGACACGAGGAGAGGCTCAATCAATGGGCTGGCGGCAGGCGGACCAAAAATATTGATATTTTCGAGAACCTCCTTATTTTCATCCAGCACCTCCCCGCTGACAAACTGCCAACCCTCCACATGCTCAATACCATCCACAGCCATCACCTTTTGTTCGATCTCTAGCAGGCGATACGGCCGGTCAAAATCAAGCGAGACATCCGCGGCAAAATATTTCCCAATCTGGCCGATATAGTCGTGCAGAGTCACACGGACGTTAAATACGGCAATAAAGATGGCGCCGCCCATTACGAGTGTAAACAACGTCAATGCCAGGCGACTCTTTCGTCGGAACGTATTGCGCAGCGAAATCACGAAAGGACGCGGGATATGGATGCCGCGCTTCGCGAGGATCCGCATCGTTTTGACCTGCACCCGATCTAACCAGGACAGCTGTTCTTCTCCATCCTTGACCTTTGACGTCGAGGCGCTGTGTTCCTCAGCCAAGCCCCCGCTGAGAGCGCGCAGCACCGTAATGCGCGATCCGTTTATGACAGGCACCAGGCCGGCAATAACGGGAACAAGCAGGCCCACAAGAATTTGCACGATCACCGCCATGGGCACAATGCGATAACCAAGTAAATTAAAATTCAGCTCCCCTGCCAGAAATAATGCCAGTCCATATGCGCCTTGTCCACCCAGCGGAATCGCAATTATTAAAGCCAAAATGCCAAATGCCATAATGAGGGTGAGGTACATGAAGAAAACCTGTCGCCTTTGCCCACCTACCAGTTTGATCACGCCAATGTGTCGCAGATGCTGATTGAGCAAAGCATTGAGCGTATTTGCAATTAATGAACTGGACAGAAACACAATCAGGATCCCCAATGCCATCAGGATCCCCAAAACCGCATTGACTGTATCTGCCAGTGGATGTTCATGAGTTTTGGAAAAACGCAAACGGACGACTGTGCTCCCATTCTTCTCGAGTTTATCCTTCAATTTTGCACCCATGCCGCGGATGTGAAGAATATCATCGCCGTCTTCTGAGACAAGCACCAGGGCGCGGTTGAAAAGTCGGGGCTGTCCGAGATATTCCAAAGTGTCCAGGGTGATATAGCCAGAGGGTGAAGCAAGAAAATCTCCTGCGCTAGCCGCAGTATCCTGGACAACGCCAACAACAGGCAGGGTTTTCGTAGAGCCGTCAGGGAGTTGAAATTCAAGGAGACCACTCACGCCGATGTCTATATGCTGAAGCACATCCTGCTCCAACAATACCTCGCGCTTCTTTGGCAGCCTCTGTCCCTCGATAGGAGTCAGTAAATCGATGGAATTCTTTTCGAAGTCATCGAAGGCGATCATGTCGATAGCAGTCCATTTCTCAGTACCGGGAACACGGACGCGCATATTGAATACACGCCGTCCTTCGGCATTTTCTACGCCGGGCTGATTGCGGATCAATGCCAGCACATCGTCATCGAAGTTCGTCATGCGCATTTCTACATTAGCAGGCTGATTGGCAGCATAAGACGCGCTCATGTCATGAGAAATGATCTTATAGGCACCTGCGATCACCCCAATGGAAAATACGCCAACTGCTATGGAGAAAACGACCAGCAGGGTGCGGGCTTTATTATCGAGAAGGTCGTGAAGTACTTTTCGCCAGCGAGGTTTCATTCGATTTTCAATCTAGAATTTGCGCTTTCCGATTGGCTTGGTTTGATCTTCAGACTATCACCAATAATTACGCCATCCGCAATGACAATATTGCGTGTGGTACGCGAGGTGAGTGAGGGATCATGAGTCACCATCACGACTGTTTTATCGCGGTGTGCTAATTCATCGAAAAGATCAATAATCGTATTAGCCGATTTCGAGTCGAGGTTTCCGGTTGGCTCATCTGCTACCAGCAAAGGTGGATCGCAAGCCAGGGCACGCGCAATCGCCGCAAGCTGCTGCTGGCCCGTAGAAACCAGGGCAGGCAGTTTATTTGCAAATTGTTCGAGCCCCACCAATCTAAGCATTTCCATGGCGCGGTCTGGGCGCTCATCAAAATCATACATATCGGCAAAATCCATCGCGAGCATAACGTTCTCCAGCACTGTCAGCATCGGCAATAATTGGAAGAATTGAAAAACTATTCCCAGGTTTCTTCCGCGCCACCTGGAACGCTGACTCTCCGTTACGCCCGTATAAATATCTGTGCCGCCGATAACCATACGGCCATCCGTCGGGTGGTCAATACCGGTGATCATGTTCAAGAGTGTGGATTTTCCGCTCCCCGATTTCCCAACGATCGAAACAAATTCGCCACGGTTAATGGTCAAATCGATCCCTTTGAGAACCGTGACTTCCCCTGCCGCATTCTTGAAGGTCTTGACAATTCCATGCATATCGATGAGCGCTTCCGGCGTCGACATCTCCTGTCTATGCAGGTCAACTCTCAGCTTACGCGAAGCGCGGGGCGTGATCATCTCTTACCTCTTCAAAAAATTCCCTATCTGAGCGCTTGAACTCTGTCAACTCACCATCAGTAATTTCCAGTGTACGTGTGAAGCGCGGCGCCAGGGATTGGTCATGCGTCACCATGATAATGGTTTTTCCCCGGTCGCTAACCAGGTGTTCGAACAATTCAAAAATATGATCGGAAGTGACTGAATCAAGACTGCCCGTCGGTTCATCAGCGACAAGAATTGCCGGATCATTTGCCAGCGCCCGCGCGATGGCAACCCGTTGCTGCTGCCCACCTGAGATTTGCGATGGAAGTTTATCTGCATGATCCTCGATTTCGACCAAGCGAAGGAGTTCCAGGGCTCGTTGACGCGATTGCTTCGGGCTGAACTTGCCACACAGGTCCATCGGCAGGGTAATGTTTTCAACCAGTGTAAGCATAGGTAAAAGTTGGAACGACTGAAAAATAACGCCCACGTTATGGCCACGCCAGAGGGCAATCTCATCTTCACTCATTTTATGGATGGAAATAGGAGAACCATTTGCGTTGACAACCACTTCCCCTGAGGTGAGATGATCCACACCGGTGATCATGTTCAACAACGTTGATTTGCCTGCGCCTGATTTACCGACGATACCCACAAATTCTCCAACGCCCACCTGTATATTAATCCCTTTTAGCGCGTTAAACTCACCCGCGGCCGTGGCGTAAACTTTTACCACGTCGCGCATTTCGATCAGGGATTGAGTAGATAGAGTCGATTGCATGAAAATTGAGAAAATTTCTAAACTATCCCCAGAGGGAGGCCGATTGATTTAGACACACAAAAACGGTCGCCGGGGCAACCGTTTGAGTCACATGCCGTATAATTTTATTGTACCCTTTTCCCAGCCTGTGACAAACTTCCTAATTTTGCATTTATGTTAAGAGAATTTATTCCTAGGGACTGCTCAGTCAGTAGGGCCTGGGTAATAACAAAACAGCCTGAATATTTCAAGTATTCAGGCTGTTTCACTAGGTGGGTGAGGATTTAGATTAACTTGTGTGAGTCGTTCGAATTTCAGGATGCGCGATAGGGTTATGAGCTTCCAGTTCGGCTTCTGAACCAAAGGTTTCACCGCAGATATCGCATCGAAACCGTGAATGAACTGTACGATTGTGCTTCTCCATATCCTCTTGAGTGTAGAACACCGCGCCGCATTGTTCGCATTCATACTTATTCTGAGCCATAAGATTTCTCCTCGCGAAATTTCGCGTTTTATTCTTAAGCGACGAATAACCGTCTGTTAATGCATATAACGAAGGTGGGCGTATGACGTTACCGCCCAACATCTGTGTAATCGCTTAGAGAACTCTCACGGTTGGCATTCTTGACGTCCGTTGATGTGGTTTTCTTAATTTTCGTTATTTGGCAATGACAGTTTTATTTTAATAAACAGCCTGTCCTTCGCGACACGCGCAATATCTTCTGCACTCAGAATCTTATTTTCCATTCGGATCCCAAATGATTTTGCGACCATCGGCGTGTGGCGAATGTATTCGCGCAAGCGTTTTTCAACAGCTGTTTCATCCATCACTGCTCCTGCGAAGGCGCTCACTGTTCTCCCTTTCAACAACAAAGAGACATTTGCCCCGTTCCGGACGTTCCGCCACCAAGTTCGGTTGCGACTTGAGATCACCCACAGGATGTTGCCCTCGCGGTAAAAACCGACTGGTGTC
>DATFQC010000454.1:0-18914 GCA_035264425.1 Anaerolineales bacterium | reverse complement strand
ACTTCGATCAACTTATGAACATCCGCAGCATGCAAGCCCACGGATGGTTCGTCTAAAACATACAGGGTACGGCCAGTTGCGCGGCGTGAAAGTTCCTTGGATAACTTCACACGCTGGGCTTCTCCACCAGAAAGTGTCGTCGCGGGTTGACCGACGCGTACATAACCAAGACCCACTTCCTGCAATAATTTCAGTTTGTTCATCATCGGCGGAAAGTTGTTGAATTCTTCCAGTGCATGATCAACCGTCATATCCAGCACATCCGCGATGGAGTATTTGTCTCTGAACAAAACCTGTAAGGTCTCACGATTAAACCGCTTGCCATGACACACGTCGCAGGGCACATATACGTCTGGCAGGAATTGCATCTCGATCCGCAATTCGCCCTGCCCCTGGCAGGCTTCACAGCGACCACCATGCACATTGAAGGAGAAGCGCCCAGGCTTGTAGCCGCGCACTTTGCTTTCCGGCAGTTCGGCATAAAGCTTTCGGATCTCATCGAACAAGCCGGTGTATGTTCCAGGGTTGGAGCGCGGGGTACGACCAATCGGGGACTGATCGATGTTGATAATCTTATCGAGATGTTCGATCCCCTCGATACGTTCGTGCACACCTGCCATGGTTCGCGCGCCCATCAATTTCGAGGCAAGCGCGCCATACAAGATATCGCTCATCAGTGTGGATTTGCCTGACCCGGAAACGCCGGTGATGCAAACCAATTCCCCTAATGGGATGCTGACAGTGATATTCTTTAAGTTATTGGCAGAAGCGCCGATGATTTTCAGCGATTTGCCGTTCCCTTCTCGTCTCTCCTTCGGGATTTCAACCTGTTTGCGCCCTGAAAGATAAGCTCCCGTTAATGACTTTGGATGTACCAGAATCTGTTCAGGCGTTCCTTCAGCAACAATATGTCCTCCATGTTCTCCTGCGGCGGGACCCAAATCCACGATCCAATCGGCTTCACGGATCGTTTCGTCATCATGTTCAACAACCAAAACAGTATTACCTAAATCTCGCAGTCCTTTGAGTGTTGCCAGCAGTCTGGCGTTATCACGTGGATGCAGGCCAATGGATGGTTCATCCAAAACATACAACACACCGACCAAGCGCGAGCCGACCTGCGTCGCAAGTCTAATCCGTTGCGCTTCGCCACCCGATAATGTAACGGCTGAACGGTTAAGCGTTAAATAATCAAGCCCAACATTGACGAGAAAGAACAATCGCTCACTGATCTCTTTCAACACGCGTTCTGCAATGGCTTTCTGTTTTGAAGTCAGCGGCGAATTTTTGCCCGAGATCTTCTTGACCCACTCCAGCGTATTCAACACCGGCCAAGCGGTCACCGTGATGATGTTGACATCGTCGACCGTCACTGCCAGCGCTGCGGGATTTAGTCTCTTGCCGTGACATGTAGGGCAAGGGCGGTCGGACATAAATTCACTGATCTTCTCACGGATAAATTCTGAATTGGTTTCCCGATAACGCCGTTCCAGATTTGTGATCACGCCCTCAAATGCCCGTGAGAAACGGAATTCATGACCATTGGAGTTTTTATAAGTCATTTGGACTTGTCGGTCTCCGGTGCCATATAAAATGATCTTGAGCTGATCTTGAGTTAATTCACGGACTGGCTTATCGAGGTCAATTCGGTACGCTTTTGCCGCTGCTTCCAGTCCCTGCCAGTAGTAGCCGCCTCCTCTTTAGGTCCGCTCCACTCCATGCTTGCGATCGCGCCCTCGTTTAGAGTCCTGTCTGAGTCTGGAATGATCCGTTCTGGATCGATCTCCAGCTTCGAACCGAGTCCCTGACAATCCTGGCAGGCGCCTTGAGGAGTGTTGAAAGAGAACGTGCGTGGCTCTACTTCAGATATTGTTGTGCCATGTTCCGGACAAGCCAGATGCTCTGAAAAGTGGATATCCTCTTTCTTATCCACGAGAGTGATGGAAACATAACCCTCGCCAAATTTCAGCGCTGTTTCCACCGAATCTGTGACACGAGTACGGGCCGCCTTACGTTCCTCCTTATCACCTTCATTGGAAATGACCAGGCGATCGACAACGGCTTCAATAGTGTGTTGTTTGTAGCGATCCAGGCTGATATCGTCATCGAGGTTGTAGACATTTCCATCGACGCGAGCGCGCGCGAAACCCGCCTTGCGGATTTCCTCAAAAACTGCCTGATAGGTTCCCTTACGGGCCCGCACCAGCGGAGAAAGGATCAAAATGCGCGTGCCTTCGGGCAGCTTCTCGATCTGATCGACAATCTCCTGAGCAGATTGCTTTACAACTTCGCGCCCGCAAATGGGGCAATGCGGAATACCCGCGCGCGCGAACAAAAGCCTCAGATAATCATAAATCTCGGTCACGGTACCCACGGTCGAACGGGGATTGTGGGAGGTGGATTTCTGGTCAATGGAAACGGCGGGGGAGAGACCCTCGATGTGGTCCACATCCGGTTTATCCATTTGCCCGATGAACTGACGCGCATAGGCCGAAAGTGACTCTACATAACGCCGCTGCCCTTCGGCGAAGATCGTATCAAAGGCAAGCGAAGATTTCCCTGAGCCGGATAGGCCGGTGATCACAACAAACTTATCCCGTGGAATCTCCACGGTGATGTTCTTGAGATTGTGCACGCGTGCGCCAACCACACGAATCGAATTAGATGTCATAGATTAGCCTTCTTAAGAAGTGGGAAAAGCGAATTAATTATAGCACATTTGTTTCATTTACCGCTAATTTGCCTGCTTTTCTCACGGTGTAATTCAAACACTTTGAAGAAATTGCAAACCTTTATTATACCAACCACGCCTTCGGATTTTGAAATTCTGATCCAATTCATATAAACACACCCAACGTCAAAAAGTTAAGAAAATGCCTTTCAATACTGAAATTAGTTGCATGTTATACTCCCTGCAACTTCTAAAACCCGTCGGGGTTATGTTTCATAGACCCTGCCGGTAGGGACCCAACGTGCCGGAACTCGAATTCAATGAAGAAGATGTATTGACCCGTGCGTCAGAGGGTGACCGCGATGCATTTGGTCTGCTCTATGAGCGCTACATCGACCGCATCTTCAACTACGTTTACTACCGAACGGGGAACCTCCATGACGCGGAGGACCTCACTGCCCGCGTCTTTCAACGGGCGATGAATCACATTCAAAATTACACAGACCGCGGCGTCCCATTTTCTGCCTGGTTGTATCGCATTGCACACAATCTGGTCGCCAACTGGCATCGAGACCGCAGCCGACGACAGGAAATTCCGATCAATGATGTGCCCGTGCTGCCCTCGAAAGGGGATCACCCGGAACGGAATTTGGTCCGGTCACAGGAACAGGATTCGCTACTTCGTCTGATCCGCCGTCTGCCTGGTGAACGACAGAATCTTCTTATCCTGAAGTTCGTCGAGAATATGTCGAATGCGGAAATCGGCGCCATTATGGGACGTAGCGAAGGCGCTGTGAAAAGTCTTTATCATCGTACTCTTCTGGCTCTCCGCGATCAATTGGGTGACCAGAGCATTAATCTGGACAATGAGTAACCAAATTGCTGGATCGTCGTCATGCTTGACGATCAATGAGTTAATAAAATGTGGAAAAGTAAGACAAGACTTTCTGATGATCAAATTAATGCGCTCGAAGCGCATCTGGCAGGGACACTCAAACCTGTTACGCCTCCCAACGAGGTTGTTCAACGTCTGCGTGAGCGGATTCGATTCCCTCAACCAGATGAGATCGTTTCGCGCCTGCGCGATTGGGAGAGGATGTTTTTTGTCTTTGGTGGCGTGATGTCTGGCATGCTGGTGCTGATAACCGTCGCACGGGCACTTTATTATTTGGTTGGTAGAAAACACATGTGAGCAATGATACAAAAATAGACTCTACAGGTCTTCTAGACCTGTAGAGTCTATTTCATTTAATTCTTCACAGAATGCTCTTGCTTCCGCAACCAAATCTGCGTCGATGGGCAGTTTGAATTCCTCAGTGACGCGTAAAGTCAGATGGTCAGCGATCCTCTTCAAGTGGGGGGGAAGACTTGGATCCTCTTTGAGCAGGTTTAACAAATCGTAGGCACTCACGCTCGGAGGCCGAATCCCGCGGCGAGTCAAATATTCCCGGATTGCGATACCGGCTGCGCGTCGGGCACAGACGCGGGCTTGACCTTCGTTCCCGCGCGCACGGGCCTGTTCAGCTTTTTCAAATTCTGCCTCCATGTCTGTTTGCCAGGTCATAAAATGGATTATACCTTCGCGTTATAATCATCAAAACGTTTTTGTTGCAAGCAGGGTGAAAACAAGTCCTGCAACACAATGGAAATCAGGAGAGAGAAATGAAACTTTTGTTATTTCGCATCATGGCCGCAGTGACCGTACTTGGTCTTGCAATGATTGCCTGTGCATCTTTTTCGCCTACCGTAACGACCACAATCGTCCCTACAGCTCGATCCCAAGGAAATGGCGGAGAGCAGACGACGGGAGGGACCAAAATTGTCAGCGGCACTGTTACCTATACAAATACCTTCTTTACGGCAGGTGTTGCCGAGCCGGAGATCATCCTCGAAGACCAGGGCGGTTTTGTAACCCGTGATCGTAAGTTTCTTATTCCCGTGGAGTCGCAGGTGATCGGGCAAATCACCTCCGATTTTTACACTTCACCGTTCACTTATAGTCTGACACTCCCTGAAGAGCCCAATGGGACGTTGCATGATGTTGATCACGATGGCAACAAAGAGACCGGTGTGATGGTCTTTGCGGTTGCCTATTGGACGAATACCTGGGGTGATCCCTATCTAGAGCGCCGCGACCAGGGAGGTGGAGGCTGGTCTTCTGCCTATGCGTCCACAAAAATCAGTGATAACCCTTCGAGTTATCTTGAGGTATTTGGCGGTAAATATCTTGTGTACGCGCCAGACGACCAGCAGCAATTCCCATCAGATTTTGGTGCAGATAAAAAGTTATTTACCGATGACGATCCGGTCATGGACATCTCAGCGGGTTGGTCGGTAATCAATATGGATGAATCCCCTTTTCGTGTGGACCGCTCAGACAAGCCGACCGTTGATCTCATTGAACCGGAAGGCGCGGCATTGGATGACTTTTCTCAGCTCTCTTATACGCAAGCATTCGATAAGATGTTGGAAAAATTCACAAACGAGTACGCGTTCACCGAACTGAAAAAAATTGATTGGGCAGCAAAAGGAAAGGAATTCCGGCCGCGCTTTGAAGAAGCCGAAAAGAACAGTGATCCGCATGCCTATGTGCTTGCCTTGCGTGATTTTCTTTGGTCCATCCCAGATACGCATGTTGGGCTGGCTGATTTTGATATGCTCAGGGATGACTTTCGTCATGATGTTGAGGGTGGTTTAGGTTTTGCCATGCGTGAAACCGATGATGGAAAAATCATTGCCAACTTTATTTTGAGCGGTGGGCCTGCCGACAAAGCTGGTATGAAATGGGGTGCGGAGATTCTGTCACTGGATGGTAAACCGACCGCGGATGTCGTTACCGCGAACGTGCCATGGGAATCTCCGTTCAGCAATCCGATCGTCAAACGGTTGCAGCAGTTGCGTTATGCAACGCGTTTTCCGCTGGAAAAAGGGCAGGTGGAAATTACCTTCAAAAACCCGGGGCAAAGTGAGCAGTCTGCCCAGCTGGAAGTCGTCAGTGAACAGGATAGTTATAACTTTTCATCGCCTTATGCAGGCCAAGCTGACACAGCCTTACCCGTTGAGTATGAGGTTCTGCCGAGCGGATATGGATACGTCAAAATCAATAGTTTCTTTGACAATCAGGTTCTCAGTATTCAGGTTTGGGAACGCGCCATTCAGTATTTCAATGATAATCAAATCCCGGGCGTCATCCTCGATCTGCGCACCAATGGAGGGGGCAGTGGCTGGCTGGCAGATCAAATGGCTGCCTATTTCTTTGATAAGGAAACCGTGGTTGGAAATACCGCCAGTTATAGCAAAGATACTGGTAAGTTTTATATGGATCCGGGCGATGAAGCCAGGATGATCCCACCACGGTCAGAGCTTCAATATAGTGGGCCGGTGGCTGTGTTGGTTGGTCCTGCCTGTGCCAGCGCCTGTGAATTCTTTTCCTATAATATGACGGTCAATGACCGCTCGATAGTTGTCGGGCAATATTCTACTGAGGGTGCTGGAGGCAGCGTGGAGCAGTTTCTGATGCCGGAAAACATACATGTTCAAATGACTGTTGGCCGCGCCGTGGATGCGAACGGTGAAATTCATCTCGAGGGCAAAGGGGTTGTGCCGACGGTTAAGGTACCCGTCACCGTCGAAACTCTGCAAAAGCAGGCGAATGGGGAAGATGTCATTCTCGAGGCCGCTGAAAAAGCTCTGGGTCAATAATCATAGGTAAGCACAAACCCACCCTGGAATCTACTTTCAGGGTGGGCCTATCGCTTCAATACGGTAAAAAGCAAATCATTTATAAGGATCCTGTCAAAGGAGATGGTTTATGAAAGCCAGAGGGTATATTCCAAAGTTAGTCATGATTCTAAGCGGGCTTCTCTTAATGTCCTGTCTATTGCCCGGTATGATCCCGCTGAACCGCGAACCAGCCGGGCCAATGCCGACCATGGAGAAGAATGCTGATAACGTGATCAAAGCATTAACCAGCAATAATTACGTACGATTGGAAGCACTAGCCAAGGAACAATACACCGAGCAGGATTTTGCCAAGCCGGGGACCCTTACTTTCACGGTAAATATTACAGATGATCAGCCGACTTACTTTAGTTATGGATGGTGTGCTGTTGATGATACGACGTTACAAAATAATTTTCAACATATTGCGGTAAGTCTTTATTTCAACGAAAAAAAGCTTGGCACGGATGTCGTCCATACCCTGTCCTTCACGTCCACGAATAATCTGCACTGCGCGGATGTTGGCGTCCTGATGACCGACTGGCCAAACGGCCAGTATAAATTGAAAGCCGTGGCCACTTTCAAGGATAAGATCAATGATGGAATGGCGGATTATGCGGCGGGTGATTATATCTTTGAGTACAATGTGACCGTGGCGAAGAGTGAAAAAAAGACGCCGACGGCGCCTTGATTATTAATCAAAAAATCGATATTTTAATAACGTCCATACCGCCGCGAACGCATCTTTAAGCTTGATCTTTTTCCCCTGTGAATAATCGCGTGGATTGAAAGAGATGGGTACTTCAAAGATACGATAATGGCGTTTCAAAACTTTAGCGGTGAACTCCGGTTCGAAATCGAATCGCTTGGACCGGATCTTCATCTTTTCGATGACTTCACGACGGAATACTTTATAGCCGGTTTCCATATCGGTGAGGATCGTATTGTACAAAATATTCGTCATCAATGTCAAAAGTCGGTTTGCCATCAGATGCCAAAACATCGTCACCCGATGAGGGGCGCCGAGAAAACGCGAGCCGTAGACGACATCCGCTTTCCCTTCCTCGATGGGCTGCAGGAGAACGGGATAGTCACGTGGATCGTATTCAAGATCGGCATCCTGAATCAGCAAAATGTCGCCCTGCGCTGCTCTCAATCCCGTAATCACAGCTGCACCTTTCCCTTGATTCCGTTCGTGGAGGATCACGCGGACACCTTCTTCTCCATCCAAACGTTTCAAAGTATCACGGGTCCCATCCTGGGAGCCATCATCTACGATAATAATCTCGCTTGCGAGATTAGTTGATTGCACTCGTTTAAGAATTTCCCCGATATTTTCGACTTCATTGTAGACCGGTATAACAACGGAGAGGTTCATAGTGTTGCCGATTATATACGATATTAATCCAGCGGGTGTTCTAACGTAAATGCAATCCCGTGACAGCCGAGAATAGGCCAAGACGCATTATAATTTGGGTGTACTCAAAATTTTATTCTATGGAGCATCCCCAACGGGAGGCGATATGAACAATGCCCTCGCAAGACCATCAGCAGGCCCAGCCTTATTTTCACCACCGGCTATCAATTCAGTGGAAGATACCGGTTTATCTCCTCTGTGGTTACAGGATTTGGCACTTAAAATCCTGTATTCACAGGGCTATATGAGCGGATTTAAAATCGCCGAACTAATCGCCTTGCCATTTGCTGGTATCACAGATGGTATTCTCGAAGCATTAAAGCGCGAGAAAATGTTGGAAGTGAAATCATCGCAAGGTGGTTTAGGCGAGGGGGCCTATACCTATGGCATCACCGGGGCCGGCGTTACCCGGGCGCGTGAAGCGTTGGAACGCAGTCAATATGCAGGACCCGCACCAGTTCCATTTGAAGTCTACAACGAAGCCATCCGCCGCCAAAAGACGGGACGCATGGCCGTGACTTCCCGCATGATGCGCCAACTCCTTTCGCAGATGGTCATCTCCGAATCCACCTTTCAGCGATTGGGTCCCGCGCTCAATTCGGGCACGTCAATTTTCATGTATGGCCCTCCGGGCAATGGTAAAACCAGTGTTGCACGCGCATTCGGTAGTCTCGTGCTGACCCAGGCCATGTATATTCCATTCGCTTTGTATCTCGATGGACAGGTGATCAAGGTTTACGATCAGGTCAGCCACAAGCTCGCACCGGATGCAGAACTTCCCAGCACGGCTGGGAGTACTGGGAACCTCCGCACGAGTCAACGGCGTGATCCGCGTTGGGTGAAGATCCGGCGGCCTTTTATCGTGGTTGGCGGCGAGTTAACCCTGGAAGGCCTTGACTTAGTGTATGATGAAGTCCATAAATTTTATGAAGCACCCTTCCAGGTGAAGGCCAATGGCGGCATTTTACTCATCGATGACTTTGGACGCCAACAAGTGCGGCCGCGTGATCTGCTCAATCGTTGGATCGTTCCACTCGAAAACCGTGTGGATTTTCTCGCGCTCCATAATGGACGAAAAGTGGAAGTGCCTTTCGACGTGTTGATCGTGTTCTCTACCAATCTCCCGCCAAAAGACCTTGTGGATGAAGCCTTCCTGCGGCGCTTGCGCCACAAGATTGAGATCGGTGATCCTTCGTACGAAGAGTATCGGGAAATTTTCAAACGGGTTGCTCAGGATAAAAAGGTGGAGTATAGCGATCAGGGACTGGCGTATTTGTTGCAGGAGTGGTATATCAAACGTAATCGCAAACTTCGTGCCTCTCATCCCCGTGATCTTTGCGATCAGATCCTTGACATTTCAAGTTACCTTTCTGTGCCTCCGACCATGTCACGGGATATGCTAGACCGCGCCGCAAAAGCCTATTTCGTCGACATCTAATCTGTATTAGATTTCGCATTACGGATTACGCATTAGGAAACTTATGATGCGTAATCCGTTTATTTTTATTTATTATGCTCACATTATTACCTCAACCTATCATCTTCGCTCATCGCGGTGCCTCGGCTCATGCGCCAGAGAACACCCTGGCTGCGTTTGAATTGGCATTGGCACAAAATGCCGATGCCATTGAGCTGGATGTGAAATTGTCTGCGGATGGACACGTCATCGTGATTCACGATCCGACAGTGGATCGGACAACGGGGAGTCATCAGCACGTCAAAGATCTGCCTTTGAGAGAATTGCGCGCATTGGATGCCGGCAGCTTTTTCTCTGAGAAATTTCATGGGGAGAAAATTCCTACATTGGAGGAAGTTTTTGAGGCGGTTGGAAAGCGTACTTTTATCAACGTCGAGTTGACAAATTACAACACGCCGCGTGATCAATTGGTTGAAACGGTTTGTGCGTTGGTCAAGAAATGTGGGTTGCAGGAACATGTAATGTTTTCTTCTTTCTTTGCATCGAATCTTTCGAAGGCGCGCACTTATCTGCCGGAGGTTCCAAGAGGCTTGCTTGCAGTGAACGGTTGGTTGGGCGCGTGGGCACGTTCCTTTGGTTTTGCTTTCGGGAAGTATCAGGCGTTGCATCCTCATATAACAGATGTGAGTTCTCAACAGGTTCAGCGGGTGCATCGACTAAATCGACGGATCCATGTCTGGACAGTCAACGCGGCGGAGGATATGCGCCGTCTATTTCATTGGGGTGTGGACGCGATTTTCACAGATGATCCAGGGTTGGCTGTGCAAGTGAGAGGCGAATCAAAATGAAGCTGAAGATCAGCTTTTTAAACAACAATCCCTATGCGGCTTCGAAAAGCAGCGTAGCTGATCAGGTGGGGGAGAAAAGCAGTTGAGACGTTCCTTAACTTTGTTGACAGTTGTATCTGTGCTGTCGTTTATTATGTCTCTGCTCAAGCCGATACCTGCCGCGCAAGCCGATGTGCTTCTCCAAACTTCGAAGGCCCAAGCGGTGCTGGCTTCTATGACACCAGAGGAACGTATAGGCCAATTATTTCTGGTTACATTTCAAGGGACGGATACACACGATCAAACACAGATTTATGATTTGATCGCCAATCATCATGTAGGGGGTGTTGTACTACTCGCCGCAAATGATAATTTTCTTCCCGACCCCGATACGATTTCGAGCGCCCATCAATTGATCAGCGCATTACAAACTATTGAAGCCAATGTTGCCAGCGCGCCCTCAGCAGGGAGTGAAACGCAGTCAAATGACAACTCCTATGTGCCATTATTTATTGGCATTTCACAGGAAGGGGATGGAGCGCCGCACGATCAAATCTTAAGTGGATTGACTCCACTACCGAACGCTATGGCGATCGGTGCAACCTGGAAGACAGAAATGGCGCAAGAAGTCGGTGCAGTCCAGGGAAGTGAATTGAGTGCGTTGGGATTCAACCTGTATTTTGGACCCTCTCTGGATGTGGTAGAAGCACCAAATCCTTCGGCCCGAATCGATCTTGGACCGCGCGTCTTTGGAGGCGATCCGTTCTGGGTGGGGAAGATGGGACGAGCTTACATCTCAGGCTTGCATACTGGAAGCAACTCGCGCATGGTGGTGGTTGCCAAGAATTTCCCAGGGCGCGGCGATTCGGACCGTTCTCCCGAAGAGGAAGTGCCAACTGTTCAAAAATCACTGGAGCAATTAAAGCAGGTGGAACTGGCTCCATTCTTTACGGTCACAGGTTCCACAGAGCCGAACGAGCTGGCAGACGGTCTGTTTGTCTCACATATTCGTTATCAGGGATTTCAGGGAAATATCCGTGCGACAACACGCCCTGTCAGTCTCGATGAATCGGCGCTTTCGACGATCATTTCACTGCCCGAATTCACTCCATGGCGCACGAACGGCGGATTGATCGTGAGCGACGCATTAGGGAGCAAAGCGTTGCGTGATTTTTATTCGCAAAGCGGAGAAAACTTTTCTCCACGTTCCGTGGCGAGGGATGCCTTCCTGGCAGGCAATGACCTGCTGTATTTGGGCAATATTACGTCTGAAGACCAGAGTGAAGACACTTACACAGCTACCATGGAAATCCTCGATTTTTTTGCGCAGCAGTATCGTGCTGATCGGACCTTTGCGCAGCTGGTCGATAGGGCAGTATTGAGGATCCTAACTCAAAAGTTTCGTATCTATGATGTTTTTACGCTGTCGAACGTTCTTGCGCCTGAAAGCGAATTGGCAAAGATTGGTAATTCACAAGAGACGACTCTTGAAGTGGCACGCAATGCTGCAACGTTGATTCGCCCCAGCCTGGAGGAACTGAACACGTTGTTGCCGGCGGCACCAAAGCAGGCGGAACGCATTGCGTTCCTCACCGATAATTCGACTTACAAACAATGCACCACATGTCTATCGCAGGAAGGTCTCACTGCAGATGCGCTCCAAAAAGCAGTGCTGCGTTTATATGGACCAGCGGGAACCGGGCAAGTGTTTACGAGTCGTCTGAATTCTTTCCCACTGAAAGAACTTGAATTAATGTTGAATGATGAAAGCCAGACGGATATCGAAGCCATTCTTGAGCGCGCAAACTGGGTCGTGATTTCCTTGACAGATGTCAGCGATGGACAGATCGCTCTCCTGCAGCGATTCTTTTCTGAACGTCCGAATTTGATCCGCGACAAAAAGGTGATCTTGTTCTCATTCACCGCGCCCTATTATCTTGATGCAACCGACATTTCCAAGCTGACGGCTTATTACGCGCTGTACAGCAAACAATCTGCCTTTGTTGAAGTGGCAGCGCGCCTGCTTTTTCAAGAGATTTCTCTACAGGGTGCATCGCCTGTTTCGATCCCGGCTCTTCAATATGAGATCGGCAAAGTGACCCAACCGGATCCGACCCAGCTCATTCCGCTGGCTTTGGATCAAGAGGTGGAAGCTACTCCAACCAGCGAAACGCCCACCGCGGAAGCAATTCCTACCCAAACGGAGATTCCGAAATTTCGTATTGGAGATACGATCGATCTTAAAGCAGGACCTATCCTCGATCATAACCAGCATCTGGTTCCCGATGGGACGCCTGTACGCTTCACAATGACCACGGTGGAGGCAGATGGATCGATCTTGCAGCAAATGGAATCTACCACGGTGGACGGTTTAGCACGGGCTTCCTTCCAGATTAATAAACCAGGCGAAGTTGAAATAAAAGTAGTCAGTGAGCCAGCCCTGAACTCAGTGGCCCTTCGATCTGTTTTTGCACCCAATGAAGCCGCAGCGGTGACTGTTGTGGTTCCATCGGCCACCTTTGCCCCAGTAACTCCAACAGCGACAGTAACGCCTGTAGTTCAAAATGATCTCGTTTCACCGGAAGGCTATCCGCGGGTAGGCATCTGGTTGCTTGTTATGATGGCGGCCGTGGGGGGGGCAGCTTTGATGTTTTGGGCTGTAAGCAGGATAGTTTCCCGTCGCTGGGGATTGCGTTGGGCATTGTCTGTCTTCTTAGGAGGGCTAGCCGCGTACAACTATCTCGCACTGGGATTCCCTGGTGCGGCGGACTGGATCGCGTCTTCAGCAGGCGCGTTCGGCGTATTAATGTTAACGTTTATGGGGGAGGTAGTGGGGGCGTTGGGAGCGTGGATTTGGATGCAGATCCTTAGCGGACCAAGGTCGCGAGAAGACTGACTAAAAATAGAACTGCCGCGCTCCATGCCAGAGTCGCTTCGGGGGTGTTTGCAAGATAATCCCAAATGGGCTGCGGACGGGCGCGTCGTACGGTGATGGGGATGGTGGGCGCTTCAGTATATCCCAGCAAGGCTTTACGAAACTCATTAATGGTCTCAGGTCGTTCGTCCGGATGCAGTGACATCGCCCACAAGACGGCTCGTTCTGTACGCGGTGAAATGTCAGAATTAATCTGTCGTAACGGAACCAGACTATCTGGGTGAAGGAAACGTTTGCGCGCGTCAGCAGGCGGTTCATTTGTAAGCAGGTGATAGAGTGTGGCACCGAATGAATAAATATCGGAGCGAATGTCGGTATGAATATCACTTCCGCCATATTGTTCGAGCGGAGTATAGAGCGCAGTCCCCTGCCCCTGAATAATTGTGATCGTCACTTCTTCAGGAGCGAGGATTTTCACCAGTCCAAAATCCACTAATTTGATCAGTCCCTGGGGCATGAGCTTCAGATTGCTTGGTTTGATATCCCGATGAACGATGGGCGGTTCCTGGTCATGCAAGAAGGAAAGTGCGTTGGCAAGCTGATCGCCCCAGGAAAGCACATCTGTTTCTTTAAGGAAGAACTTTTTGCGACGCGCTTCAAGTAGCAAAGCTCGCAAATCATCGCCTGGAACATAATCCATCACCAGATAATCGCGCGGCCCATTTGAAAAAAAGTCTGAAACTTTTGGCAAGTTGGGATGATCGAGACGCGCGAGGATAGTTGCCTCGCGTAAGAATTGTTCGCGGGCCTCATCTCGGATATTTTCCGGGAGGGCGTGGTCATACTCGACCTCTTTCAACGCGCATTGGCGGCCCTTGAGACGGATGTCATCGGCGAGATAGATGGATCCCATTCCGCCTTGACCAATCCGCTCGCTGATCTTATAACGACCGCGCAATACCTCCCCATTCTTCAGGGGTGGGAGCAATGCTTCTCCTTTTGGCTCGAATGAATAATAGCGATGTTTCTGACAGATCTGTTTCGGCGTGAGTTCTGCACAGAAACGCGTCTTTATGCTATATTATTATAATACGGCTTGTTGGCTTCTTTCCAAATTATTATTTTAAGGTTATTTGTAACGAACAAGCGATGTGAGTTTAGAATTCGATCATATCACAGCGATATATAATTTTTGTTAAGATTGTAAAACGCAAGCCATGAGATGTCATGAATAGATTATCGGAAGAATACCCTTTGTTGGTTGCTCAGGAGGGACCTTTAAAAGGTCAGCGCTGGCAGTTGAGTCAGACGATCGTGTTGGGACGCGAAGCCTCCTGCGATGTAGTAGTGGTTGACCGCCAGATCTCGCGGTTTCACGCGCGCGTGACACCCACGCCAGAGGGGGTCATCCTTGAAGATTTGGGGAGCAAGAATGGGACGCACCTCAACGGGATGCCCTTGACCGCTCCGGTTGTCTTACAGGATGGCGATCTCGTGTCCGTCGCCATGGCTCAACAGTTCCTTTTCCTAACCTCTGACGCGACCATGCCATTGCTAGAAGGCTCGGTCCAACCCGGACGCCTGATGATGGATCAAAAATCGCGGCGTGTCTGGGTGAATCAACAGCAACTGGTCCCGCCGCTCTCGGCTCAACAATTTAAATTGCTATGGCTGTTGTACGAGAGCCATGGACAGGTGGTCAGCCGCCCCGATTTGGTCTCCACGGTTTGGGGTGACGATCAGGCTGTTGGGGTCTCTGACCAGGCGCTGGACGCGCTGATCCGTCGTTTGCGTGACCGGCTCTCGGCACTGGACCCGACTCATCAGTATATCGACACCGTGCGAGGACACGGGATACGACTGGATAATCCTGCCATTTGATAAATCTTCTACAAGAAATGCCTCCCGTGTATGTAGTGCGGGAGGCATTTTCCAAATCAACAAAAGGGAAAGGCTTACACAGAAACCATCCGTGAGCCTTTTTAATTCTAACTTGTAAGATGGGGAAAAATGGAGTACAGTTAGCTAGCACGTTCGTTCTAAAATCCCCTGCCTTGTTTAAAACCTTCGCGAGGTTTTAAGATTTATCCAAAGAGAGAGATTTTATATGACCGACTCAAATTTTTACCTTGGACGCGCGTACGATCCCCTTAAGCAAACTGTTACAGAAAAAGAAGTCACCTACGACCCCGCGGATTTAACCACTCACGCGGTGGTTACTGGCATGACAGGCTCAGGCAAAACGGGGTTGTGTATTGTTTTGCTGGAAGAAGCCGCATTGCAGGGGATTCCGGCCATTATTATCGACCCGAAAGGTGATCTTACCAATTTATTATTGCATTTTCCAAATCTGGCCCCACAGGATTTTCAACCCTGGATCGATGCCGATCTTGCGCGGCGGGCAGGGAAGAGTCTCGAACAGATCTCGACCGATGCCTCTACCTCATGGCGAGACGGCTTGAAGGAATGGGGTATTCCGCAGGAGCGCATTCTTGCTTTGAAAAACGCGGCCCAATTTGCGATCTTTACACCCGGTTCGGATGCCGGGATTCCCGTGAGTGTGCTATCTTCCCTGGCAGTGCCAGAAATTCCGTGGCAGGAAAACCGTGAAGTGTTGCGTGAAAAAATTACGAGTACAGTCACCGCCTTGCTCGGGCTGGTGGGTTACGACGATATCGATCCGTTGCGTTCACGTGAACATATTTTGCTTGCAAATATTTTTGAAGCTGCCTGGAGTCAGGGTAAAGATGTTGAGCTAACCGAGCTCATCCTGCAGACCCAGACGCCGCCTTTCGAAAAACTCGGCGCGTTTCCGGTGGAAACGTTTTTCCCAGCCAAAGACCGTATGGAACTTGCGATGGTTTTGAACAACATCTTGGCTGCGCCCGCATTTGAAACCTGGCGCGAAGGACAATCTTTAAATATTGGTTCCATGCTTTACACAAGCGATGGGCGTCCGCGGCATAATATTTTTTATCTCGCCCACTTATCTGATCCGGAGCGCATGTTCTTCGTCACGCTTTTGCTTTCCGCGGTCGAGACCTGGATGCGCACTCAAAGTGGATCTTCCTCCTTGCGTGCGCTGCTTTATATGGATGAAATTTATGGCTACCTGCCTCCCTCACGCAACCCGCCATCCAAGCAGCCGTTGCTGCGCATGTTAAAAAGCGGGCGGGCGTTTGGTCTGGGCTTGTTACTTGCCACACAGAATCCCGTCGATGTAGATTATAAGGCGCTGTCCAACGCGGGCACCTGGTTTATTGGCAAATTGCAAACGGAGCAGGACAAAAACAGGTTGCTCGATGGACTCGAAAGCGCGGCGGGTGGCATCTCACGAATTGTTTTTGATAAATTGATTTCCTCACTTGGCAAGCGCGTCTTTGTATTGCATAATATTCATGCCAAACAGCCAGAATTATTGCAGACGCGCTCGACGATGAATTTCCTGGCGGGACCTCTGACTCGCAATCAGATTCCCATGCTGAACAAGCTTGCCAACGCGGAGGTCTTATCATCCCCCGTAGGGGCGAGTCAGGCCCAGCCGATCATGGCTCCCATGATCGAACAGACACAAACCCTGCGACCAGCCGCTTCGCAATCACAACCCCCAACCGCCAGGATTCAATCTTCCAGCACCAAACCACCTATCCCAGCCTGGATCCATGAATATTTCTTGCCGCAGAATTACAGCCTGCCCGAAGCATTCTCCGCCGCGCAAAAAACCATGCCTGCCGAAGTGATGATCGACGGTGTGATCTATCGCCCCACCTTGCTTGCCTCTGCAGAAGTCCATGTGCTCGACCGCAAGCACGGTGTGGATAGCGAGCTCACACGTGCCGCGTTAGTTAAAACACCAGATAAGCGAGGTTCCATTCGTTGGGAGGATCATCCACTGAGTGCGAGTATCCTGGATAGCGTCGACACCTCTCCCGTACCTTCGGCGCGCTTCAGCTCCATCGACGCGCCGCTGAACGATGTCAAGCTGATGACCGCTTTGCAAAAAGATTTCACAGATTGGGTATTCCGCAATTCATCGGTCAAGGCGCGCGTCAATCAGGCGCTTAAAGTGTTCGCAGGTCCAGATGTAAGCCAGGCAGAATTCATGACAGCCTGTGCAGAGGCGGCCCGCGATGCGCGCGATGCAGAGATCGCGAAAAAGACCGCAACCTTAGATCGCCAGCTCAAAACGCTGGAAGACAAGCTGGCCCGTGAGGAACGTGAACTCCAAATCGATCAAACGGATCTTGAGCACCGCAAATGGGAAGAGCGCGGCAACCTGGCGGAATTGGGTGCAAGTCTCGTGGGGATAGGACGCAAAAAGAGTCTGACTTCTCAACTATCGAAAAACCGTCTCACCAATAGAGCAAAAGCCGAAGTGGAAGAATCCATTGATGCCATCAAGCAGTTCCAGCAGCAGATCGCAGACGCTGAAAAACGCCGTGAAGAGATACTGGCTGAGATCAATGATCGCTGGGGACGAGTTGTCAATGAGAGTACAGAAGTAACCATCGCGCCAAAGAAAACGGATGTTTTTGTAAAATTATTTGGTGTAGCATGGATGCCTTATTACGTGGTCAAAGCCGGTACGGAGACCATCGAGTTGCCTGCGTTTGGCACCGAGTAATATTAACATGTTGATTTGAGGGGATTGCCGAATCATTATGCACGGCATCTCCCTGACGTAAGCTACCAGGGAGTGCCGGTTTGATATGCGTGAAATTGGAATTGTTTTCGAAGAGCGAAAACTTCTGCCCAACTACCTCAATATTGCTCGAGGGTTTAAAATGGAGCGGGAACAAAAAATTTTCATAGCCCGTCTTAATCCCGCGCTTATCCATATTAATTTTAGCGTCTTCTGAAAAGGTATAATTTTCAATTATGGCTACCATCTCCTATCCATACAAACGAATGCCCGTTTTCCCACAAGTTGTAGCTGCGTTTCTCAGCGGGGTTACGCTCTTTCTGGCGATCATTATCCTATGGACACTGGGTTATCAATTATTTTATGCAGGCCGTATCTTCCCGGGTGTTTCGGTCGCGGGCGTGGATCTTTCCGGGCTTACGCCCTCGGACGCGGCTGTAAAGTTGAACCAAGCATTGTCCTATCCCATCACCGGGAAGGTTCTATTTAAAGATGGTGAAAAAGCCTGGATTGCGACTCCAGCCCAGTTAGGCATGGTCTTTGACCCTTCTTCCAGCGCGGTAACGGCGTATCGCCTGGGAAGAAGTGGAGGCTTATTTGGGGCGCTCTCGGGTCAGATCCGTGCGGGTGGCAAAGGCGTCAGCGTTCCGCCGGTGATCCTCTTCGATCAGCGTGTGGCGTTTCAATATCTCCGCCAAATCTCAACGGAAATTGATCAACCGCTGATGGAAGCCAGCCTTAAGCTGAATGGCACAAACGTAGATGCGCAGCCGGGCCAGGTAGGACGCGAATTAAAAATAGACGCGACATTAATTTATCTCGGGTCACAATTGCAAACGTTCAGTGATGGTGAAGTTCCGCTGGTGGTACAGGAAACACAGCCTCAGATTTTGGATGTGAGCGCGCAGGCAGATGCCGCGCGACAACTCCTCAGCCAGCCCCTCACGCTTGTTCTTCCGAATGCAGTCCAGGGTGATTCAGGGCCTTATATTTATAATCCCGAAGTTGTTGCGAATATGGTGATGGCGCAGCGTGTCCAAAATGGAGATCAACAGAGCGTTCAGGTGATTCTTAACCCGAAAGGGCTACGAGATCTGCTTGTGCCGGTTAAGACGCAGGTTGACCGCTTGCCCTCAGACGCAAAATTTACTTTTAATGATGATACGCGCCAACTTGATCGGATCGGAGATTCAAAAGTAGGTCGTGCTCTGGATGTAGATGCCAGTATCAAAGCGATCAATGAAGCGTTGGGGCGCAGTGAGCACACTGTTCCGCTGGTTATTAATGAAGCACAACCCAGGGTCCCTGCGGCAGCCACCGGACAGGAACTGGGGATTACTGAATT
>DATFQC010000453.1:0-5444 GCA_035264425.1 Anaerolineales bacterium | reverse complement strand
GGTGAACTCGCGGGTATGGCGAACCCGACGCGCGGCGCAGTCAAGCCTGGTACCGAGCCTGGTTTGGAAGCGACCAACTATTTCGGCCCGGAAAGAGGCGCCACTGCCAGCGGCATCCATGCCATGATCGTGGAAGTGGATCCCGAGACAATGCAAATCCACATCCAAAAGTATCTTGTCATCCATGATTGCGGGCGTGTCATCAATCCTCTTATTCTTGATGGACAGATTCACGGCGGCGTGGCGCAGGGTATCGGCAATGCGTTTTATGAGCGGCTCGCCTACGACGAAAACGGTCAACTGCTCAACGGCACGTTCATGGATTATCACCTGCCCACCAGCCTGGATGTGCCGCGCATCGAAACGGGACACGGTGAAACGCTTTCGCCGCTCAACCCGATGGGCGTGAAGGGAGCGGGGGAGGCAGGCGCGATCCCTGTGGGTCCGCTGTTTGCGCAGGCATTGGAAGACGCCTTCGCTTCACGTGATGTCGATTTTGAGATTTTGGAAATCCCCCTAAATTCGAATCGGTTATGGGAATTAGTGCATAAAGGTGGCAAGCGATTTTAAAGTAATCGCTACCCCATACTGCACTAAACTTTGGCTTCACTCACTTTGATATCGGAATGAGCGCGTTCGTAGCCTCTCCATAATCCCAACCATCAATGTTCGGGGGAGTTACCTCCAGAGCGCTGAGCATGCTCTTGATCTGCTCGCGATGTTCGGTCGCATGGTTGATCACCTGAAGCATGACAACCCAGGGCTCCACGAAGAATCCATCCGTCGTTTGGAGGCGAGTCTTCGGGATTTTGCTTGACTCGTCTCGTACCAGTGCCAGCAACCCTTCTCCGCTGATCTGCGCGGACTCCTGCAACCCGGCAAATGTCGGAGGAGCATGATGCCTCGCTTGAATTGTCAGGGTCAGAAGTGACAGATAACCCCGCTGCGAGTTTACGAGATGCGTCAAGGTCTCGCGAATGCTCCCTTTCGTAGCGGACTCTGGTTCAGCGTCGAGTTGCTCATCACTCAAGGCCGAGCAGGCCTGGATGATCTGGATGTTCGCCCAGTTGTTGTGTTCAAATAACTTCACAAGAATATTCCCTGTCATATAAGACTCCTTTCCTGTTCCAGCCTGATAAAGTTTGCCTAGAATCCGCATTGCCTTTGAATAAATCAAACCATCCAGTCCATGGACTTGCTGAAGTATCCGTGCGACCTCACCCCTTCGACACAGCTTCGCCAGTCAGCGCGGCACCCTACTATAAGCTGGCGCTACCAGTCAAAAGGCCCTCCAGGAAAGTCTTAACCGCAGTTTGGAACTCATGAGGATGATCCATGTTGGGTAGGTGTGCAGCGTCTTCGATTTCCACTTTTTGAACTACTGGAATATGCTCTTGCATATAATTGGCAGCCGCGAGAATGTAAGGTGTGTCGTGCTTGCCGACAATTACCAGGACTGGAATGTTGAGGTTTTGCAGACGATCAAATGCCGGTGTCTCTGAGTTGGGCATGCGCTTACCAAGCTGCTTAACTTCATGGTCTAGCGCAATGTGATTCATTTCATAGGCCAGCCTGCGCATTTCCTGATCTACCTGTCCCGGGGAACGACCACTACCGTCGAACCAGATCTGAGTTTCGAGTTCCGCAACCTGATCCAAATCGCCGGCCTCAAATGCCTTTTCTACCTCGGCAAACTTGGGTAGTGTCGGCACATCCAGTTGGAGCCCACTGGGGCCGGAACCAACCATGATCAATGCCTTCACTCTGGATGGATGTGCCAGTGTAAAATCCATGGCCATTCCTCCACCCATCGAACAGCCCATCAGAACTACAGGCTGACGGATTTCCAAAGCATCCAGTAATGAAACCAGATCACTCAGGTGGCTAAACTCACCCTCCACGGGTTCGCTTTTCCCATAGCCGCGCATGTCATACCTCACAACCTGATGGCCCTCTGCAAAAAAATTGAATTCATTATTCCATTGCCGATTGTCAGCGACGCCGGCATGAATCATTACAAACGGTGTGCCGTGGCCAGCAGTTTCATAATAGATTTTTGCATTATTTACATTTACGAAGCCGGTTCTTATTTGGAGTGTGGACATGTCATACCTCTCTGCTAAGAATTCTATCAGTATAAATTTAGTTGCTCGTGGTAATCGCTGTTCCGGGTTGCAAATACCGCTAGAGCTCTCCACGCGGCGCACGCAACGTGAAGTCCAGAAAATCAAAGGTTACTTTTTCGTCAGCCATGTACCCCTCAATGGCTAACCCGACTAACCCCTGACCGAAACGGTCATCATTAACCTCGCTAACAATTTGTCCATTTATTAAAAAGACAAAGTGTGTTTCCCCTGCAATGACTTCCAACTGATTGACCCCATTCGGTTTAATCGTCCCTGTTCGTGTCCAATCCACGACGTCCCGCCATTGACCATTTTCTACTGCCGAAACTCCAAAAAACTTGCTATCTGTCATACGAAACCAATAAAAATTCAGGTTATCCTGCAGGTGGAAAATCACTCCCCAAGCGCTTTTCGCTCTGGTCCCAACAATGTGTTTACTATTGACCATCAGGTGAAAATCTGAGACCTTGTAATCCCCCAACCAGACTTTTGAAATACTGTTTTCTCTATTTACTTTTGCTTCCCAATGGTAGCGTCCATCTACGATCACCCGGTTCATTGGGTCGAAATATTCGCTCGTCTGGCTTCCGACCAACCAATTATTGTCATCATTTGAAGTGAAATTGTCAAACAGGAGAGTGTTCCACTGCACAGAATCTAAATCTTGTCGCAATTCCTCGGGCACGATGACTGAAGCCAGACAATATGTGCAACTAATTACAGAGGCGTTACCCCTTGGTATCAGGGGAGCGCCACAGGATGGACATTGGAATGAGTGAACAGGCATATAGTCCTCCATGATTCGAAATGCAAAGTGCTTATGTGCGCAGAGTTTAACTGTGAGTTATGCAGAGTAATTTTGTAAAGCCTAGCGAGAAAACCGGCTGCTACCAGTAGAATTCCGAGTAACAGCCCACTTCGGGGATGCTTCACTCATTTTGATATCGGGACAAGCGCGTGTGTCGCCTCTCCATAACTCCAACCATCAAGGTCTGGAGGAGCAATGCCAAGCTTGCTCATCATGCTATTTATCTGCTCCCGGTGTTCAGTGGCATGATTTATGATCTGGACCATGAGCACCCAGGGTTCCACGTAGTACCCGTCTCTTGTCTGGAGGGGAGATGCAAAAGGTTTTTGCTCACCCTTTGCAAGAGCGAGCAACCCCTCTCCGCTTTTGGTTGTGGACTCTTGTAGTTCAGCGAAATCCACGGTATGGGCCTCGCGTCTCTCTTCTACTGGCAGGGTCAGCGTTCTCAAGTAGCTGAATTGCGCACTCACCAGATGTACCAGGGTGAGCCGAATGGTTCCTTTCGTGACCGATTGAGGGACCGCGTCGAGTTGCTCGTCACTCAGCGAGGAGCAAGCCTGAATGATCCTTTGATTTGCCCAGTTGTTGTGCTCAAATAATTTTATAAGAAACAATTCGGTCATCGATGGACTCCTTAAAGATACAAATTTACTTACCCTACTATTTTTTCTTGGCTGATTTTATTTCAGCCTTTCCCAGATCATCTTCAATTCTCAGTTTAACAATTTTGATGATCAGCTTGAGCGGCAATGGTTTGTCCAATGGGAATTGTAGAGTGCCCTTTCCAGCTGCATATTTCGACACTTCTTTATTGAATGCATCGCTGCCAACAGGGACCGGATACAAGGAGATATGATGCTTCCAGCCTGCAAAATAAATCAAATGTTTACCATTCAACATGAAGGTTGGCATGTTGTAACTGATCTTCTCCTCAGCTTCTGGAGCAGCGGCTTTGATGGTCCGTCGTACTTCTTCCAGTATGTTTTGTACGTCTTTGGGAAACGTCCCGATGTACTCATCCATGGAGGCAAAATCAGCTTTGTTGCTTTTCATAAGTTATCCTTATTTCTAATGCTTATTCAGCTCAAATCTGTATAATAGAATAAACTATATTCGGAATTATAAGCTATCAAAATTATGATTCTCATCACAGGTGCTGGCGGCAAAACGGGCATAACTCTGATCAAGATGCTCTCGAAAGTTGAGAGCGTTTGTGCGTTCATTCATCACGAACAACATGTTTCCATCCTGAAGGCTTTGGGTGTGGAGAAAATCATCGTAGGTGACTTGCATGATGAAACCGCTATTCGCTCTGCCATGCGAGGGGTGCGAAGTATTTATCACATTTGCCCAAATATGAATTCAGATGAATCCTTGATTGGTCAGTTAGTAATTAAGGAAGCGCGCAATGTTGGAGTGGAGCATTTTATCTATCATTCCGTTCTGCATCCGCAGACGGAGAAGATGAAGCATCACTGGGCTAAACTGCATGTCGAAGAAATGATATTTGAGTCAGGGCTTCCGTTTACCATTCTGCAGCCCGCACCGTACATGCAAAATCTGCTGGCAAGTTGGAGGAGCATCATCGAAGATGGCGTTTTGCGCCTGCCCTATTCCATCAATTCGAAATTTAGTTTTGTTGATCTTGAAGACGTCGCTGAGGCGGCCAAAATCGTGTTGACCGGACCTAACCATAGAAACGCGACCTACGAACTCGCGGGCACAGAGCCGATGTCGCATGTGGAGGTGGCGGAGATAATGAGTATTATATTGAATCGGGATGTCCGCGCGGAAAAGGACGCAATTGCCAGTTGGAAACTTCGGACAAAGGGTATGAATCAATACGCAACTGAAAATTTGGTCAAGATGTTCGACTATTACGATCAATGGGGACTGCCGGGGAATCCAAATGTGTTGAGGTGGGTTTTAAGGCGTAAGCCAACCTCTTTTAAAACATTTGTTCAGAGGGTATTAAAAGAGCGCGATGCAATCCATTAATACTCTTTCCTTTACGCCCGATGTTAACAATTGGCTGGCCAATACTCGTCATCCGCGCATTTTGCACATATTTGACCGCGCCTGCAATCTGATCAACGAACGCATGGAAATTTTATCCATGGTCACCCCACAAATTGGAGATGGCCCGTTCAACCTGGTCCTTGAAGAAGATATTCTACTTCCAGAATACATCACCATTGAATCCTCAATTTCCATTCTTGGGGATCAACTAACATTGGGGGATTTACTTGTCAACATAGCGGATGCAAAACTCTGGTCTCCACGCCCTGATTGGGAAGTGTTACATGCTCAAAAAGCACAAGTCATCCATCAGATAAACTCATTAGAAGTTCCTGCCTACCCATCTTTGCTCTCTTCTGCTTTACTTTCCACGTTCTGCACATTGATTGCTACTGCCGATCTTTTAGGATCCCTTACTGTCACTCGAAAATTAGCGGGTCTAGGCATCGGTCTTACCCCTGCAGGGGATGACTTCATCATGGGCGCGATTT
>DATFQC010000452.1:0-6981 GCA_035264425.1 Anaerolineales bacterium | reverse complement strand
AACGCGTTGCATCGAGCTGGCGTCAACTTCGGCGAGCGACTGCATTATTGGCATGGGAACCTGCTTTTTCTCACCGACATTGGACATCATTCCATCCCGGGCAATTGGCCCATTGCCAAGCGCCGCTACCTTGAAAAGTGCGTCGACTTATTCGATGGAACACTTGCCGTCGCAGGGATCCACACGAACCTTTCCCTGCCCGATCCGCTCTTTGCCTGGGACTTCATGCATCTTTCTCCAACAGAACGCGGCGACCAGCATCTCGATGAATTCAAATCCGAATTTTATATAACAGCCTCCCGTCTCCTGCGCGCGTTTGCGTCGCTCTTTATCGCAACCAGCGCCTCCACTCCGATGCGGGCAGAGGTTCGCGGTGGACGCGCAGTGGTTGCCCTGACTGAGTTCGATTCGATCCGCAACCTCACATTCCCGAATCCTTCCACGATCGATCTCCCCGATCTTTATCGATCGTACAACGATTATTTGCAAATCTCCTACGATCTTGTGCGACGCGGCGTCCGTTTTGGGAACAATAATTGGACTCCCATCCGCGCCCGCAGCTTTGCTGAACCCGTCGAGCGGATCATCTCCACGACGAGCGACCAGCTCGCGTCTCTCTACGCGCGTGGCTTGTTCGCAGCTGGGGAGGCGACTCCACCCGATGAGATGGCTCTGCAAATCGAAAAGCAAAACCTGATGGCACGCATCAATCTTCCTATGGGACGCGTGGAAATTCGTACCGATGAAGGCGGTCATACGCTGGACCTGGATATTGCCAACCTGACCCTCAAACACCTTCTGCTTCTTCGGATCTATTCCGATGCCAAATTTGCGCGCGGCTTCCGATATGACCGCGAAGATATCGGCCGTGCCCGTGCCAATGAGAAGCTCGCTGCCCAGCATGGACTGCGTGCAGAGATTGAAAATCCTCTGACAGGCAAACCCATTACCCTGCGCGCATTCCTCAAATGGACTCTTAACGAAGTCAAACCGTTGGCGGAAGCGTTGAATTTATGGAATGACTTGAACCCACTGATCGAAATGTCTGAAGGTGGACGCAATACCTCTGAAAAACTTCGCGCACGTTTGCAAATGGAACTGGGCGAAAACGATGAAGTTCCCGTGAGTATTCTCAAAGAAATATTCTATGAACATGAAGCCCAAATCAAAGCGGATGTTGAACGGATCGCCTCCGATTACGGTTCGCTTGGCGGTGATTCAACCAAGATTGCGGAATATTTGCAGCGCTCACGGGATGTCGTGCGCCAAATACCAACGGTTCCCATTCGGTTCCGCGCCAGGACACAAGCCATGATGGAAATGTCCTACCCGAACAAAACCTCGGAAATTCTCGACCTTGCCCAGCAATTGATCCGCATTCCCAGTGTCACCGCCTCCCCCAATGAACGTCTGGAAGATGTCCACCGGGCGGGCTCGTTAATCTATGATTATCTGCGCAATGCTGGCCTGGATGTGAAATACTTCGATGGAAAATATCCTGCAGTCTTCGCGCCATTCCCATCTTCGAACGGGAAAGCAGTTGGGAACGAACGTGAAATCCTACTGACTGGACATTTTGATGTAGTTGAGCCGGAACCAGATGATTCTCAGTTCACCCCAAGAATAGAGGGCGATTACTTGTGGGGGCGTGGCGCCGCAGACATGAAAACGGTCGTTGCCACCTATTTGGTTTGGATGAAAGACACATTGAAATCGGGCAGGCCCTTCCCCAATATTTCATTGATGCTGGTTGGAAACGAAGAGAATGGTGAAGCCGAAGCCTGGGGTACACCACATGTTTTGAAGGAATTAAGTAACAGCGACCTATCAGTGACCGGCAACGGTTCTGAACCAAATCGAGCGAGTCGCCCTTACCTACCTTCTCTCTTCATCGCAGGGGAAAGGACAGGCGAAAAGGGGAATGAGCTCTTCGGCGAAATATGTGTGGAAAACCGCGGGGTGATGCGCTTTGATGTGATCGCGCGTGGGACAAAGGGTCACAGCGGCGTCGCGGGCACCGGTGATTTAAGCGAAAAATTAATAGCAGCCCGTTCGGCTTTGAATGAAATCTTTGCCAGACATCTGACGCTCAAGGCTGTAGATGGCTGGCAATCCCAGGCCAAATTTCCATTCATCAGTGTGGGAACACCAGGCATATATAACGTCACAGCCGCGAAAGGGATACTCGGCGTTGAGATTCGTGCCATTCCGCAGGATGATGTTAAAGGTTTAACGTCGAATGTCGAAGAGTATTGCGCGGAGAATGGCCTCGAGTTGTGCATAAATGTGATGGAGAATGGTGTGGCCTGTGACCCTGATAATGCGGCTTTGAAAGCATTGATCGAATCCGTAAAAATTGCCTCTGGCTCTGAGCCTAAAATCGGTAAGAAACTTCCAGGCACGAGTGCGCGGTTCGCTCCGGGCGGGCAAGCCGTCGTCTGGGGACAGTCTGGCTTGGGTCCACATGCAAAGGATGAACGACACTATATTCCCAGTATCGAGCCCTATTATAGATCGCTAAATGAATTAGCGAAGTTGTGGAAATAAGTTTTGCGGATTCCACACTCACATGGGTCGTGATCAATGGATACGTTCAAGTAAGTGATAAACAACAGTATGTATAGGCGTTCGCGAAGGCAAGACTGGTGAAGGGCTACACGATTCTTGTGATAAGAAAGCTCTAAACCATCAGAATTAACTCAGCGCAAATCTGATCGCCTGTTCCATGGTCAGAGCACGACCCTGCGCCCAGAGAGAATTGAAATCCGCTTCGTCCAGCAAATACTGAATACGAATCACTGCATTATTGTATTCGATCGATTCGAGATCAGCCATTTTGGCGTTGATTCTTTCACGCAAGGCTTCCGCTGCGCCAAAAAGTTTTGCAGCACGTTCTGGTTGTTTTTCCGCAATGGCGATAAAGGCAAAACATTCCAACTGATGTGCAATGGCCGGACGATGACCTTGGTCCTGAAAGCGCGTGAGAGTCTGCTGATAAAGTTCCTTGGCCTCGCTTATATTACCTAGCGCACGTGCTACGTGCCCTAACTCACTTAACAGCACAATTTCAAAGCCTTTATGTCGTATATGCCTGAAGATTTTGAGGGCTTCTTCATAGTATGCTTTTGCGTTTTCAGGGTGAATCCAGCGTTCCTCAGAGCCGATGCTTAGTAACGCAACGCCAGCTTGATAAGACATTGGAGCATCCTGCATCCACGTTTTAAGAATGTCAATAAATTTTTGACTTTCAACGAAATCGCCGCGGGCAAGTGCCATCCTTGCCAAATTGGTATATGCCAGACCCAGGCCCCACTGATCGTTGATCTCACTGAGGATGGCATATCCTTCCTTTGCTTCTGCATCAGCAGCGCCAGAAGAGTTTATGAAATTGGAGCCGATATAGTAGGTCTCCAGGCTGTACCCCAGGATTTGCTTGTCATCGATGAGACGCGCTATGGAAATCGCTTCCTGCGTCGCCTCCAGCCCCTGCGGCACCGCAGCACTGGTTATGCTGATCAAACCATTCGCAAACAATGCTCTGGCTAATAATTTATGGCGGTATACGTGTGCTTCCCCCTGTGTTGGTGGTAAGGTGCGAAAGTGTTCCAGCGCGGATTTGAGCAGAGCCAGCCCCTCGGCATTATTGCCGGTTAAACTTGAAACAATGCAGTAATTGGCGGCTAAGTGCAATACGGCTTCGGTATGGTTTTGCGTGCCCCATTCCACCGCAGCACGTAAATTTTCGGTCTCGTCATCCGCCGCATCCCGCCAGGCAAGCAAATCGGTGGAAAGAAACGCCTGCCACATTTTTTCAGAAAGCATATCAAAATAGATGAAGTGCCGGTCACGCGCCGCTGGGAATTGCTGCGCCTCTATCAGCTTTTCTCTTGCGTATTGCCGTATTGTTTCCAGCATGAAATACCGCATCTCGTTTTGTCGTTCTTCGGTTATTACAAGCGATTTGTTGATAAGTTCCTCGAGATGCTCTATGACATCCGGATCCTCTGCAATTGCTTCGAGCGCGTCCAGGGTCCAGCCACCTACAAAGACAGACGCTGTCCTTAAGAGTTGTCTCTCTGCCTCAGAAAGCAGATCATAGCTCCAATCAATGAGGGCGCGCAAGGTCTGCTGACGCGGTAGAACGGTGCGGTCACCTCCTATCAGCAAACGGAAACGATCATCAAGCCGCGCCGCGATTTGTTCAGGCGAAAGCAGTTTGGTGCGAGCCGCAGCCAACTCGATGGCCAGGGGAATGCCATCGAGACGGGAACAGATTTGAGAGATGGATGAAGCGTTTGCATCGGTCAGCATAAATTTAGGATTTGCGGCGCGGGCACGTTCCACGAAAAGACGCGTCGCTTCGGAATTTGCGAGGGTAGGCGTGTGATAAATCACTTCACCAGCAATGTTCAGCGCTTCACGGCTGCTGGCAAGAATCTTAAGGCTGGCACATTGGTGGAGGAGATTGGCCGTGAGATTGGCACAAGCCTCAATGAGATGTTCGCAATTATCGAAAATGAGTAGTGTCTTTTTATCTCGCAGATAATCAGTGACTAGCGACTCAATGGTTGTAAAAGGTAACTCCTGCAAGTCAAACACTTGCGCCAGGTCAGGAATGATTTGCGTCGAATCTGTCAGCGGCGCGAGTTCTATGATCTTCACTCCATTTGGATATAAGGGAAGTTCGTCCAGGCCAACTTCAATGGTGAGGCGCGTTTTGCCTGTTCCCCCAGATCCGGTCAGCGTGACAAGGCGCGCCGAGTTGAGCAGGGCTTTGATTTCAATTACTTCCTTTTCGCGGCCAATAAACGATGTGAGTTGGGTTGGGAGATTATGCGGGGATGATTCAAGTGTGGTGGTGGAGGGATTTTCAGCATTAAGGGGTTTGTTCAATGAGGAAAAATCCCATCTAGTAGCGTCGTATAGCGAATGCACTTCCACTGGAAGAGGAATTCCAAACTGGGCGAAGTATCGTTTTAGATGAGCAGCCGCATAGATCAAGCCAGCGAGTCTCTCTTCTGTAGAAAGACTGGTTTTGTTACAGAAATTTAAACCTGCCGCCACGGCAGCCAGCCAATATTGTCCCCATAAATCATCCGAAACGCTGGGATGATAGCGTTCAACCCAGTGCTGAAAGGATCTTCTCTCTTTGTTGAGAACCTCGCACACACCTGCCAGTTCAACAGGTACTTCTTTTGGGTTTGGGATATCGCGGCCCGAAAACTGCATCACCAGGGTAACCCATTTTTGAAAGGAAGCCCGGTTTAATTCCCGAATCAGATAGGATATTTCGAGATAATGCTGGTCATACAGGAGCGGCATCTGAGGCTTATACAACGCGAAGTCAATCAGAACATATCCATCCAGACGTTCCGAGTCTTCGCTAAACTTTGCCAGAATATTGGCAATGTTCAAATCACCGTGTTGAAAGCCGGTGAAAATATCGATGGGCCTGGCTTTCTGCCAGCGTATCGCGTCCAGACCGTAAATAAATGGATTAGGAAAGACTTCTCCCTGAATGAGAAATCCTTCTGTATTTGGATCAAGATGAAGTATATTTTTGAGGAACGCACCAATTTGACCTTCAGGCTTGAGACGGTACCCCAGCCATTTCTCGAGCAATTTTTGAGGATGGAGCGCCTGTTCAAAAACTGCGTTCGCGTTCCACCTCTCCAGGATATATTTATTCATCGCGCCGAAAAGTTTTTCTAATCGGCTCTGCCGCTCCTGAGATGCCAGCGGGCGGAAATGTTGAAGAGAATGACCCGCAACCGTATAAAAAAGTGCAATCGCCCCTTCATGCTCGATTTCATAGCTCAGTTCGGCCATGTTTTGAGTGGCAAAGCCTCTGGGTGCCTGACTCAGAGCATGATGATGTCTTTCCTTTTCGGTTTGCCGCATGGTTTCACTTGCGTGATCGAACTTTACAATCAAATGCTCCACAGAGTGGGAATCTCCGCTGGAAACACTGACCAGATACAAGAATGCGCCCGTTCGCCCGCCTTTGAGTTCATCCAGGGGAGCAACATCCAGTTCATATTTTTCTTTTGCCAGTTTTAAAAGGTATAGATATTCAGGCGGGAGTTTATCAAAACTTGGGGAGGCCATACACCATTGAGCCTTTTATAGCCATTAAAATTATAGACGGGCCGAGTTCAAACAATTGCAAGCTTATCTCCAAATATAGAGCAAGGACATAGGCAAACCGTTCACTCCTATACTGCTGAATTATATCAGCGCATAATCGATCACTTGCTGCCTCCATATGCGGCTTTCCACTCAGTTAAAATTGGATTGGGTTTATTTTCGCTTCTTTTTTAGAAGTTTTTTTCTTCTGATGCTTCTCAAATCGTTAATCGTGATCATGGTGACTTCCTTCGCCTTTTGCAGTTGCAACTCGTTATGTTTGGCAATGGCACGGTCGATGACTGCCATCTTTAAGTTCTTAAAAAGTTCCTCCTTGGAGCGGTAGCCAAAGGTCGGTAACACCCAGTGGAAGTTTTTTTGCAGATCCACGATCATCGCGAAGGGACGTTCATCTGCGCTGGTATCGATAATGGGCACATAGGGAATCTTGAATTGTTTGACCGTGGCTTCCAGTTCCAAAGGAGTAGATTTTGGATTGGTGACATCTGCGATTACGAAGCGGCTCAAACCCGCCAGGGTCTGCACTGTTTCCGTGTAATCCTTATCTTCAGGTCGATCGAAATCAAAGACAATCGGGAGAAGATCAAACTCACGCAGTTTTTCGCGCAACCCGTCCAGCACAATTTTTCGTTCGGGTGGTGTAAATCTGCCAAGGATAAGCACGCCCTTGCCGGTTGCCGCGTTCAACACGGTGCGGATTTTGGCATTGTTGTACATCAGGTAAACAAATTGTGCCACTTCAAGGTCGTCGGTTGTGACAATGCCTTCCTCGGGAGGACTGATGATCAGATCGTTTTGTGATTTGGGTGTGCCAACCAGATTCCAGATAGAGAC
>DATFQC010000451.1:0-4750 GCA_035264425.1 Anaerolineales bacterium | reverse complement strand
AGAAAATCTGTTGGAAAGGGCATGTTCCACCATCGGGTTAAGGATGTAAAAAGTATGCATTTCTTTGTGAAAATCCCGAATGACTTGAATGTCTTCTTCTGTGCACCCGATCAATAATTTAATTTCCGCATCGTGTTTAAGTGTATCAAACGTGCATAAGATTCCTGTTAGTATTTCGATGGCTTGCAAACCCATCACTGAGTTAAACGAACGAGCAGCCCACACATCTATTTCGTCACCCTTCCTTGAATTTGTGTTTTCAACACATCCATTAGCGAGTGCATAAATTACGTCTCCAAAGCCAGGAGGGAGACTTGCTTTGGGTCTATCGAAAGCGATGACCTTTGTTGCATATACTTCAGTCATTGCCCTCCAGAACCAGCCGTCAGGGTTCACAATCAAGTTTTAGAGATTAGCGAAACAAATCTTGTTCTTTGGGTCGGATCAATTCCTTAAGCGACCCTTCTCGAAGGGAATAGGGAAATCCGCGCACATGGACAATAGGTGTGCCCTCAGCGGCCTGTCCCATCACCAATGAGGCGGCCGCGGCGAGTTCATCGGCTACGCCCACTTGTGTAATGCGCAGGGTAAACCCAAATAAATCGGGTTCGCCGCGCAGGTCCTGGAGGCCGGGTAATCCTGCGATTCCAATCGCAAGCCCAACCGTTCCATTACGCCAGGCGCGTCCATGTGAATCGATGATGAGAATGCCAATTCGCTTACCTGTTTTGGATTCGAGTTCGTTGCAGATCTTCTCTGCCGAGCGTTCGGGTTCCGCTGGCAGAAGCAGTACCCACTCTTCAGCCGTATTCCCTGCACCAGCCACGTTCGAGTGGTCAATTCCCGCGTTGGCACATACAAATCCCAGCTTGTGTTCAACAATAATTGTCCCGGGCCGCGTACGCAAAATTTCATTGCTTTCCTGAATGATTAATTCGACCAGGCGCGCATCCTTCTCCGTTTGGGCCGCGAGTTCTATGGCACGCGGCGAAGGGATCACTGCAGCGAGATTGACGGCGCGTCCTTCGGCTTTCGAAACGATTTTTTGTGCAAAGACCAAAATATCGCCATCTTCCAACGCAATATTATTTTTTTGAATGGCATTGAGAACAAGATCCGCCAGGTTGTCGCCCTGACGGATGAGGGGAATCCCTGAAAGGGCGGCAAGGGAAAGCATTAAAGACCATCCATGGAATTAGAAAGTAGGCAGATCGGTATTCAATCTGAAGATGACTTTTGCGCACCCGTAATCCTGATCCCCGCGTGGGTTGACCCGTACTGTTTGTTGATGTTGATCAATACGCTTGTGAGTCCTTCCACCACAACAGAGTTTTCGATGGGACCGGCGTCCCAACCAATCAGCCCCGCAGCCTCGACCAGTGTCAATGCCTCTTGGCGCGCCTTCTTGCTAGAGCCTGTGACCAGTACGTCGCATTCTACATCTTCATCTCTCAGTAAATGCTCATAGGAAATATTTTGGAATGCCGCCACAACTTCTACACTCTCCCCAAGTATCTCTTTGGCCTCCTGAGCTGCGGAACCTGCCACAGGCATTTGCACTTTACTCACTTTTGGCGGGACAAGTGGAACAGTGGTATCGATGACAAGCTTGCCAGAGAGAGCATCCTTCACACTTTCAAGAATCTCGCGATGTCCGGCGTAAGGTACGGTCACCACAACAATATCCGCCTGTTGGGCGGCTTCCAGGTTGGTTGTACCGACTACGGAGGATTCACCCTCCAGCAATTCCATGATCTCTGAAGCAATCGTCACAGCCTTTTCAGAATACCGAGAGCCGATCAAGACTTGATAGCCTGCCTTCGCCCAACGATAAGCAAGTCCTTTGCCTTCTTTGCCTGTCCCACCCAGAACCGCGATTGTCAGCAACAATGTTTCTCTGGCCATCAATTTCTCCTTTATCGTCTTCAGCAACTTCTTTTCGTATCCCTTAATTGTTCAAAAACGCGTGTTACTTACGCGAGTGGTTTTCAATCCCCTATATATTAACCGACTCCGAATTGGTTCGGGTGGGGAAGGTTAATTCCGTTCGCACCAATTTCTTCGATTGCGTAGAAGGCCGCTTCGCGGACCTCAGGATCCTCACCGTACATGGCATTATACAAAGCGCCAATAATACCTTCATTGGCAACCCGTTTGAGATAAGGCAAAGCGGCAAGACGTTCTTCCGTGTCTCCCTGTTTGAAAGCATTCAGTAATACATCCGTTGCGGGGCCGCCGCGCGGCACACCCATCTTTTGTTTGCCTGCAAATTCGATCAGCCATGGAGATTCAGACGGTACCGTAAGCTGCCGCGGAACGCGTGGGTCAATTCTTTGCAGTTGCTCAAGATATTGATTCGCCAGATTGCGGACTGCCCATTGATCGTCCTGCACCTGCATGTGTTGAAGGGTTTCGGTTGCCCAGAGTTGCCCGACACGAGCAAGACCATGCACCACTGCGCGGCGCACAAGAATATCTGGAAGGGTTGCGCCCTCCTTGAGCACGGGATGACCCTCGATTGGATCATTCGCCAGTGCTTCCGCGGCGGCGCGTCTCAGCTCTTCATCTCCGTGAAGCAGGGCGCGTGCGACTCCTTCGAGAGATTTTTCTGTTCCAATGGCTACCAGAGCGAGGCAGGTGGCCCGGCGCACTGCGCTGACCGGTGTCCGCATCAAATCTTCCAGTGCCTCCGTTGCTTTCATATCTTTTAGTGCTCCGCTTCCCATAGCCGCCAATGGGATTAGTTCAAATGATCTTGAGCCTAATAGTTGCCGGAAGAGCGCTGTTGCACCCGGATCGCCGCTGGTGACAAATGCTGCCATTGCCTGGCCGCGCAGGCCAAGCGGCTGGCCTTCCGCTTGAAGGATTGTCAATAAACTGGCAAATGCTTTACTACGCCAGGCAGCGTCTCTGGGAGCATCCCGTAGCCAGCGCGCCACAGCAAAAACAGAATTGTGCAGCGGGAGACTAGACCCTTTCAACATGATATCCGCCACTGCAGATGCGTCTCCACGTGCAGCTAAATACCGAAGAGATAACGTCTTTCCATCCCAATCAGGAAGGGCAACCAGAGTGGTATCGGCGTCATTATCGCCGATCGCCTGACTGGCAAGATATCCGTTTAAGACAGGGTGCAGGAATCGCATTTTGTTATTCGAATGCGAGATCAGCAATCCACTATCGACCATTTTGCTCAACAAACCAAAGGTTGGTACGGCTTCGCCAGCCTTTGACTTTTTGATTCTTATTTTTTGCGAATCCGTGAGAGAAACTTCTTCGCCCTCCCCGGTTTTTGTAACTGTTTCGGCACTCTCAATGGGATAATCTTCCACAGTATCATATTGTTTCATCCAATCGCGGGCCTGACGCGGATCAAAGATGGGCTGTGAGGTCAATACGACCTGCATTGCGAGCAATTCCAAAGCGGCGATGGGTGTGCCGCTGGGAGCAACACGCCTCACATGAGTAGCTATCGCATCCAGCACGCGTGGCCCCAGGCTGTCACCTGCGTATGTACCCCAGGCTTTTAGTGTCAGTTCGAAGGGTGTGAGACCGTTATTGTCATTCGTCAGCCACGTATTGAGCAGGACGGGATCTATTTGCTCAGGGCCTGTTTGGGCCCAGGCTTCAATAGCAACCATTCGAGACCACAATTCTCCCCATTGCTGAATAAAGCGCAGGTTTCTGGACGGATCCCATGCAATTAATGCAAGCGGATTAAACCCAAGGCTGATCAAGCCATTGAGTTGATCTATGCAGCCTGTCGTGACAATCCGTATCTTCGGATGGATCTGTAACAAAGCCTTGAACCATTCAACCACATTTTTCTGTCCCACCGAATCGAGTTCGTCGAAACCATCAATCAGGAGCAAGGCCTGTCCATTTTTAAATGTTTGTTGGATGAATCCAGGTAACCGCCTTAGATCGAATATCGGCGCATGCTCGCTTGCAGCGTTGATAATATTATTTAATGGATCCTTAGAGGAGTCGAACGGGAATTGCAAATCAGCAACATGATATAGATAGGGGACTGCTTCCAGCTCTGAGTCCGCCTCAACCTTGACCTGGAGGTTGGCCGCCATGGATGCCAGGTGGGCGAGGCAACAGTCTTTCCCATGCCGGCCGCGCCTACGATCACGATGTTCGATCCCCCGGCGATTGCTTCTGTCACTCCAATCGTTGGTGCGCGATAGATGGCGGCCAGTTCCGGCCAAGCCGGCATATAAGGAAGCGTTTGCGAAATGATATCTTCCTGGATACTGACTACACCCGGTTCGACCCGCGCCGGCGGAGCGATCAGACGAGGTTCCTGTAATATTTCATCTAATGAAAACAAGGATGAGGCTAAATGCATGCCCTGGGCACGACGCAGGGTAATGCGACGAAAATTATCTTCCAATCCACTGCTACGACGGGTTTGGGCAGCCTGACGTTGCTCTTTGGCGTTTGCACGGATCTGCGTCAGCAGCGGCCGTGAACGGCTCAAAAGCCAGGTAAACAAAATGCCCGCCACAAAACCAATCGCAAAGGAGAGCGGATCCATTTTTATTCCTGGTTTTGCAGAGAGCGTAGTAGAACTAAAGTCATATTAATTCGCAAATAATATTCGGCCACAGGTTGGACAGTGGAATAACTGGCTAGTCGAGCGAGCCGTTTGCTGTTGTGAGGGGGTTAGAGTTGTGCCGCAGGCTTCACAGGAATTGTCAGCAACTGTGGTAATGGCAAGACCGCGTTTCTGTTTGCGCAACTG
>DATFQC010000450.1:0-5268 GCA_035264425.1 Anaerolineales bacterium | reverse complement strand
GAAATCCCGTAACCAATAAAACCAACGCCTAAGCCTTGCGCGATTTGCCTGCGCGAAATAGTTGGAAATCCACGCAGAAACAAGACAATCGCAAGAGTGATCATGCCCAAAACCAGACGAAGCGTGACCAATGAAAAGGGTGGAATAATTTCCAATACCACCTTGCTGACCACATACATTCCGCCCCAGATACTCGCTGCACCGAGTCCGCAAAGTAGACCAATGATGGTTTTGTTCATAAGACGGGGATTATATCAATGAGACCCAACGACTCCAGTCGTTGGAATTTGAAAGTCTGCAGTCTTTGAACCCCTACATCTTCTTTTACCAATCTTTGCTTTGTCTCAGCTTCTTGATTTCCCCTTTTCTTTTCTTCTCTTTCAACCGCTCTTCCTTAGAAGAGGCGGTCGGTTTTGTCTTCCTGCGAGGTTTCGGTTTTACAAGCGATTTTCGTACCAGTTCAACAAACCGTTGGATGGCATCTTCCCGGTTCTGTTCCTGGGTCCGGAAGCGTTTCGCTTCGATCAGCAATACACCTTCGCCCGTAATCCGCTTGCCCGCCAAATGCATCAAGCGCTCTTTAACTTCCTCTGCAAGAGAAGATGTGCGTACATCAAAACGCAGCTGCACCGCCGTCGCCACCTTGTTGACATTTTGTCCCCCGGGGCCAGACGCGCGAACAAACTCGATTTGTAAATCGCGTTCATCAATTTGGAGGGAAGGTGTGATTTCAAGCATAATAAACACCCCTCTCCATTAGGAGAGGGGCAGGGGTGATGTCAGGAGCAGGGGTCAAAACATCAAGGCGTTGACCTTGTCGATCATCGCTGGAGCGGGCCGCAAATCCGCTTCTTCGAGGCGGTTGAGCGGGGTTTCCACCAGATTGTAAATCTCGGTCAGGGATGGTTTGCTAGTCTCGATGTAGATCAATCCCGTGGCAAGCCAGTTGTTTTGCTGCGCCTCTGCCAGGACGCGCAGCGCTTCAAATCGATCCGTTGGGTTATAGTCTTTATCCAGATTTTTCAAGACCACAACCGAACCATCGTGCAGGCTGACCTCACGGATCTCGCCTTCTTTCATTTCTTCTTCGAGGATAATCTCGTTACGCGGCGCGATGTAGGAAATTTCGTGCAGTGGCTCTTCATGATCCTTGCCCCAGGCATAGGAATGATAAGCGTTCTCCTGATTGTTGAACGTAACGCACGGGCTGATAATATCCAGCACCGCCAACCCATTATGCGACATAGCCGCCTTGATCAATTCCTTCACTTGCTTGGCATTGCCGGCAAACGAGCGCGCCACAAACGTTGCGTTGGATACGAGCGCTTCCATGCAGATATCGACCGGCATATATTGATTGGCTCCCTGTTTCTTAAGAGAGAGGCCTCTTTCAGCTGTCGCAGAGAATTGACCTTTAGTGAGACCATAGACACCGTTGTTCTCAATAATATAAACCATGTTGACATTGCGTCGGACCACATGCTTGAACTGCCCCATGCCAATACTGGCAGTATCGCCATCCCCAGAGACCGCCAGCCCTTTAAGAGTATGGTCGCCAAAAAGGGAACCGGTGGCAATGGATGGCATACGTCCATGCAGGCTGTTGAAGCCGAAGGACCGGTTGAGGAAGTAGGTAGGGCTTTTGCTGGAACAGCCTATGCCACTGAACTTAATAATGTTTTCAGGCACAACGTTCATTTCATACATGGCGCTGACGATCTGGTTCGAGATCGAATTGTGTCCGCAGCCCTGGCAGAGGGTGCTTGGGTTTCCACGGTAATCATTTTTTGCAAGGCCAGCCAGGTTTACGTTTGCAGCGGCGCCAGCCATGGGAAGAGGTTGAGTCATGGTTAAATTATTCCTTTCGCTTTATCTCTGCTCGGCAGGTTGTTTGTATTTTGCTAAGATGCCCTCGCGGACCCACTTTGCGGAGGCAGGCATGCCATCCCCAAAGGCCACAGACTTAAGGTTTGCAGCCTGATCGGGATATTCAACAGTCAATAGTTGTTTCAATTGACCATCCCGGTTCTGTTCCACAACCAGGATCTGATCGTATTGCTGGATGAAATCCGCGACTTCCTGCGGGAAGGGCAAGGCACGGATGCGCATAAAATCTGCCTTGATCCCATGCTCTGTGTCAAGCTGATGGATCGCTTCAAGAATCGCCGCTTCTGTAGAGCCGTAACCAACGATGCCAACGGTCGCGCCAGGCTTTGTATATGACACCGGCGCCGGCACATACGTGCGGGCCGTTTCATATTTCTTCCTGAGCCGATCCATATTCCTGAGCCAGACTGAGGAATCTTCCGTGTAGCGGGCGTTCTCATCATGGCCGGTGCCGCGCGTAAAATAAGAACTCATCGGATGCTTGTTGCCGGGTACGGTCCGATAAGGAATGCCATCGCCATCTTTATCGAGATAGCGTCCCCAATTGCCTTTAAGTTCTTCGATGTCTTTATCCCAAAGGACTTTACCGCGCTGCATGGATGTATCTGGATATTGGAATGGCTTGCTCATCCATTGGTTCATGCCCATATCAAGATCACTCAACACAAAAACAGGCGCCTGTAGTTGCTCAGCAACGTCAAACGCGCGCCAGCCAAATTCAAAACATTCTTCTACACTCCCCGGCAACAAGATCACGGACTGGGTATCGCCATGTCCCATCGAGTTGACGAAGGTCAGGTCTGCCTGTGAAGTGCGCGTAGGCAATCCAGTGCTGGGTCCAATGCGTTGCACATCCCAGACCACGACCGGGATTTCCGCGTAATAAGCTAGGCCGGCAAATTCGGTCATCAGGCTCAAGCCTGGTCCCGAGGTAGAGGTCATCGAGCGGAGGCCGCTCCAGCCAGCACCGATCGCCATACCAATCGCGGCGAGTTCATCTTCCGCCTGCAAAACCGCGTAGGTATGTTTACCATCTTCGCGCTTACGGAGAAGAGGGAAATAATCATTCAATGATTCAGCCAGAGACGAGGCAGGTGTGATCGGATACCACGCGGCAAACTGCACGCCTCCGAAAATGGAACCAACGGCGGCAGCCGTATTGCCATCGGCCATGATCAACCCATCCGTCTTATCCATTGGCTCAAGAAAGAAGGGATCCTTTTTTGGAAGATTTACCTTTGCCCATTCCGCACTGGCCTTGACCGTGTTGAAGTTCATGTCAATCGGCTTCTGTTTGCCCTTGAAGTGGAAATTCAGAGCGGCATAAATCTTTTCAAGATCCAGCCCAACTGTTTGAGCCAGAATACCGACATAGACCATGTTGCCAACCAGATCCCGGAAATCACTTGGGATACCTGGGTCACCACGTACGATTTGTTTGACAGGCATGGGATAGATGGCAACGTCGGCGCGGGTGATGGGCTGCTTGATATCATCAGCATAGAAAAAGGCCCCGCCGGGCGCCACCGAGGCCAGGTCCCGCGCGAACGAGTCAGGGTTCATCGCGATCACAATCTCATTCTCTTCCCGTCGGGCGGTGAAACCATCCTTGTTGGCACGGATCGTGTACCAGGTCGGCAAGCCCTGAATATTCGAGGGGAAGAGGTTTTTCCCCGATACGGGGATACCCATCTTGAAAATGGCACGCAAGAGGGTGTTGTTGGCGGTGGAACTGCCTGAGCCGTTCTTGGTGCCAACAATAATCGAAAAATCGTTAACTACTTTATCCATGATACTCCTCGTTGTTGTATGTCATCACGAGCAGCGTTGTCTGCGACATGACATATTATTTACGGTCTGTGATACAAAAGGTCGGTATGCCTGACGAGCGCCTGATAGCCGGCCTCAAAATTACCATTACAAATCGCTTCCACCATTTCCTGGTGGTATTGCCAAACTTCTTCCAAATACTCATAACCGCCGGCAAAAACATTTAACCCCACTGATTCATAGGCTTCCCAATAGGCTTCCAGGATGCCTGTCACAAAGGGGTTCTCAAGACGGCTATAAATTTTCAAATGTAAATTGCGGTGTTCTTCATGGGGAACCTGGATGGGCGTGCCGCGCAGTTTTTCCCAGGCCCGTGCGACCAGGTTTTGCAGTTCCTGTTTATCTAATTCTGTTAACTTGCAAACCGCCTGATGCCAGAATGCAGATTCAACATGATTGCGCAGTTCAGAATATTTGCGGAAATGTTCATTATTGAGCGCCAGTGCATAGCCCAGACTCTGACGTACGGCCGGCGTGAACGAATAATCCCGGCGCCTCATTCCCAGTCGTGGCTTGATCTCTACCAGGCCCAGCGCGCGGGCCACTTCAAGTTGCTCCCTCAACGAGGGGAGACTCACACCCAGCTCCAAGCTCAGGTTCTTAAGAGAGGGCAGACCATTGTCAACCTCTTCATGCGTGGCAAGGTAGCGAAGAAATTCTGACAGTTCGGGGGAAAAACGTTCTCTAAGCATAGTAATTATGATTAATCAGATTAATAGGAGTATATAAGCTTTTACACAATAAGTCAAGGAATCCAAACATCGCTGATCGTTTTATCAGGTTCTTGTTAGGTTCAGGGTTTTGGTTCGCTCCGTTAGCAATATTGCTAATTTACCTGGGATAGGTCCAGCCCGGCCCTGCTAGCTGTGAGCCCCCTCGCTACTGATAGTCAAACATCCAGGTGTTTCGGCTGGGGTCATTCAGGAAGTCATAAGTATAGACTTGATTCTGGACCACGCGTCCATCCTTCATATGAAAGGTTAGGTTGACACGAGCCGAGGCGTCCACGCCGTTGTTTTCCAGTACATCCACAGAATTCACATCAACCCGTCCCACGGAATCCCACCATACAACATAGTCTTCAAAAAGACCGGAGCCTACATTGGCCTTGTAACTGGCAGTCAAGTAGTTATCCCAAAGATTTTGATAATCCCGTTCGTTCCAAACCCTGGTGAAATACCAGCGTGCGAATCCGGCCGGATCTTGAAGGTTGGTTTGCGTTCCAGAGGGGGGGAACAAAGGAGGTGCTTTTGTGTTTGAATGCCCGGGAAAAATGGTTGCTGTAAAAAATGGAACCTGTACAACGGCTGTTTGGGTTGGTAAAGGAGCTAAAGAAGGTGTGACCGGAGAGATAGGTGTCTTGAACTGTTCCAGTAATGAAGTATTGGTGGGTGATGGCGGGAATAGGATGGTGGAAGTCACGCTGGGGAGACTTGGTAGACTCGTTTGAGGGGAAGATGTTGGAATAATGGTAGAAGCCTGTGGAGTTTTCGTGCGAGGCTGCAGGAGATAGGACCCGGTCATTGCGATAGATGTCCTGGTACTGTTGGC
>DATFQC010000449.1:0-4025 GCA_035264425.1 Anaerolineales bacterium | reverse complement strand
CGTTTCGCCAATAATTGTATTCACGCTTCGCACCTCTTCATTGCCTTTTTGCGCAAGCGTCCAATCGATGATGGCTTCCGCGGCCCGAGGAACTGTTAATGTGTTTGTCAATATAATGGGAGTTTCGATTTCGCCAAGTTCCTCAATTTGTGTTGATCCCATCAGCTTTCCAAATCCATTCCCAATCGCAATTCCCGCAGGAACTTTATCCTGAAACAAATTCCCAACATGTGGAAGAATGGCTGTTACTCCTGTGCGAACATCATCGTCTTCGATCAATGTGACCTGTCCCACTTGTATTCCAGGCACATCTGTGATGGCATTCCATTGTCCAACGGGGAGAATCCCTGGCGTAATTCTCAATTCACGAACACGCTTGCGCCGCGTATCCATTATTTGTTTTGACTGATGAGAGTATAAATTTCTTTTTTATTCCAACCGCTTTCTTTTGAAAGTTCAGCAGAAATTTCCTTGGCCGACTTCTCATTCTTTAGTTCGTTCTCAATTGCCACCTGCAACCGCGCTTCTGTCCATTTTTCATTCCCATCCATCTTCTTTCCGTCCACCACCAGCGTAAATTCTCCCCGAGGAGGTTGAGACTTGAAGTATTGCACCGCACCACTTACATTTCCGCGCCAGTATTCCTCGAACATCTTGGTCATTTCACGTGCGACACAAATTCTGCGATCACCCAGGATGGAAAAAATATCTTCAAGTGATTCGACAATGCGATACGGGGACTCTAAAAACACAAGCGTATAGGACTGGCTTTCGATTTCTTCCAGTCGCTTGTGGCGCTCGCTCGTCTTATGAGGCAGATAACCAAGATACAGAAACGAATCCGTTGGCAAGCCGGAAACGGTCAACGCGGTGATGGGGGCTGAGGGCCCGGGTACCGGTCTCACCTCATGATTGGAGGCCAGCGCGGCCTTCACTAATTCGTAGCCCGGATCGTTGATCGCAGGGGTCCCCGCATCTGAAACTAATGCCACATCCCCAGTGGAAAGTTTCTCAAGAATGAAATCCAGCTTGTTAAGCTTGTTGTGCTCGAAATAACTGGTCAGGGGCGTTTCAATTTCAAAATGCTTGAGCAGTTTACCGGTGTGACGTGTATCTTCGGCCGCAATCAAAACGGCTTCACGCAAGATCCTTACTGCACGCGGTGACATATCTTCGAGATTTCCAATGGGAGTTGCCACAAGATAGAGTGTGCCCATAAAATGATTGTAGCATACCCATTCGAGGAGTACAGATAAAACGATGCCATGTACCACAATCAGTACATGGCATCATTTCAATCACCGCCCTAACAACTTAGGGGGTCGTCACTTGGTCTCCCGTAGCAGAGACAACATACCAAACACCGCCAACATCCTGCCCCGTAACATCGCCAGGCGCTTTGTCTTTTTCATAATAGTACAGAGGCCAACCGTTATAGGTCACCTGAACGGTACCATCAGTGCGATTGGTCGTTCCAAACAGAGAAGCATCCACGCCCTCGCCGGCAACCGGGTCACCGGTAGTAAGCAAAGGAGGCCAGGCCGTAGCACATTTATCATAGCAGACGGATGTGTTGGGAGTATCTTTTGTGAAGAGATAAAGGGTCATGCCCTTATCATCAACCAGGAAAGAACCAAGCTGATCGTTCTTTCCTAAACTGACAGTCGCCCCACCCGTGGAAGCTGCAGGCGGCTCTGTAGCCGCTGCCTCAGATCCGACCTGCTCTCCGGCAGGAGAGACAACAAACCAGACATCTCCAACGTTCTGCCCGGTCACATCGCCAGCTGCTTTGTCTTTCTCGTAATAGTAAAGCGGCCAGCCATTGTAGGTTACCTGGGTGGACCCGTCGGTTCGGGTTGTCGTCCCAAGTAAGGAGGCGTCAACACCCTCGCCAGCAGAAGCATTGCCAGTTGTCAGGAGGGGTGGCCAAGCGGTGGCACATTTATCGTAGCAGTTGGACGTGTTCGGCGTATCTTTCGTAAAAAGATAGAGCGTCATGCCTTTATCATCAACCAGGAACGAGCCCAACGTATCGTTCTGCCCAAGAGCCACCGTGGCTTCACCCGTTACGGGTACAACTACAGCGGGTTCCGTCGCTGCGACAGGCTGCGTAGGCTGTGGAGCTGTAGTCGGAGCAGCAGTAGCTTGTGGGCTACAGGCACTGACCAGCAAAGCCAAACCAGCCAAGGCGCTTAAAATAACGTGAGTAATTTTCATTTTTCTCCTTTTGGAATTGAGTTGTTCTTCAAAAAGAGATACGTTATGCCGAGCCTGTTTGGATTTGTTTTATCTTAAGACACGATTAGAGAATTTCCCTGTGCTAGATTTGGAAAGGTCTGAGTATTGAGATAGGAAAAAATTTCCATGCCGTTTGACTATAAAGTGAGCATAAATTTCGTGCTTTTTGGGCTCATTAAATTGATTATGAGTATAATCATCGTATCCAATGAGGAGGTGATATGTCTCAACTTTATGCAGGCGAATATGAAGTCGTACTCAACGGAGTCAATATTCATTACACCGTCCGCGGCTCGGGACCGGTGATGATTGCGCACTCTGGAGGCCCTGGCATGGATGCGCGCTTCTGGGATGATTTCGCCAAAATAGATGACTTCCTTACTATCGTGATGATGCATCCGCGCGGCTCAGGTCTTTCCGGACCTGCCACTGAGGACGCATACCTTTTGCCTGATTACGCCTCTGACCTGGAAGCCCTGCGAGTCCATTTGGGATTGCACAAACCAATTATCATGGGCTGGTCACATGGGGGCATGGTGGTACAGCAATTCGCGTCTACCTATCCAAACTCATTATCAAAATTGATTTTGTTCGACACTTCTGCATATTTTGGCGAATTTCTCGGTGATATCGAAGCGGCGGTTCAGGAATTCAAAAATGAACCGTGGTTTGAAAAATCTTTTACGGCATTAAAAGCAGAATGGGCTGACGAATATCAAACGGATGAAGACATGGCACGCTTATGGGCGGATGAGATGAAATTTTATTTCAAGCAATTCGATGCGCGTGCAGAGGCTTATCATGGGCGTACCCAAGATTTGCCTGTACGCATCTCACCTTTGAAAACCTTCAACGAAAAAGAAGCCGCGACAATGGATCTGCGTCCACGATTGAAAAACATTACTGTACCGACCCTCGTTATCGTTGGCAGACATGACTTCATCACCAATGTTGCCATGGCAGAGGAAATGGTTAAACACATTCCCAACGCCCGATTGGAAATTTTTGAAGACTCCGGCCATTTCGCACTGGTCGAGGAGCCTGAAAAGTTTTATCGGGTTATCAAGGAATTTGTTGAGAATTAATGCTCAGCGTGTCGTTCCCAACAAGGAAATCTAGAGTTATGGAGAACTTATGATCGTCGTTTCAGACATGATGGGTACCCTCACCACAGGCTCGCCTGTGGTCGGCCTGGTAGACTGGGTCCGGCATAATCAAAGCAAAACACAGGCGCAGCTATACATGGTATCCATCGCGCCGGCCTATTTCATTGCCAAACGAGGGTGGATTGATTGGCAAAAATGGGGGCAGGATTTAATGATCAAGAGTTTGAAAATGGTGAGGAATGCCACGCCTGAAAAGATGAAACTCGTCGGCGAGTGGGCAGTGGAACACAACTTGTGGCAGAAACGCCGCGAGGATGTGATCGCCCGCCTCACGGGTCACAAATCTCAGGGAGCAGAGGTTTACATTGCAAGCAGCGTCGTCGAACCCTTGATCGAGCCTTTTGCAAAACGAATTGGTGTGCAAACCATTGGCACACCCGTTGAATACAAAAACGGACATGTGCAACTTGTGGGTGATCTGGTTGCCAGTGAAAAGAAGATCGCGCAGGTTTTGAGGCGTCTGGGAGTGGACCGCCTCGATTTTGCTTATGGAGATACCGAGCAGGATATTCCTCTGCTTGAACATGCCGATCATCCCGTGGCAGTCTATCCGGATGAAACGTTGAAGAAGTATGCGCTCTCCCATAGTTGGGAGATTTTAGGAGACACTCCCAGGTATGG
>DATFQC010000448.1:0-2471 GCA_035264425.1 Anaerolineales bacterium | reverse complement strand
TAAAACAGAAGCGTTGCCGTCGATCGCGGAAGTCCGCACGGAGCCTCGTCGAAGTAACGGTGATTAAATCCCGGTAGTTAGCAGTTGGAAATCGTAAGTACACAATAACAAAGGAGCAAAGAAATGGATACCAAAGATCTCGTCAAACAAGTGAAGGAAGATGCAGTCAAGTTCATCTCATTGCAGTTCACGGATGTAACTGGCACGGTAAAAAGTGTTGATATGCCACTCAGCGGACTGGATGGCGCGCTCGAAGATGGAGTTTGGTTCGATGGTTCTTCGGTAGAAGGGTTTGCGCGCATTCAGGAAAGCGATATGCATCTGCGGCTCGACCCGGATACCTATGCAGTCCTTCCCTGGACTTCGGTGGAGAGACGCCGGGCGCGCATCTTCTGCGATATCTTCATGCCGGATGGCAAGCCGTTTGAAGGAGATCCGCGCGGCGTATTGAAGAGATTGATGGGAAAAATTGCCGAACGCGGCTGGACGTATAACATCGGTCCTGAGCCCGAATTTTTCCTGTTCAAGGGTGAGAATGATCATGGTGTTCATCCGGTTCCCCATGATGTGGGCGGCTACTTTGATTTTTCATCATTTGATGAAGCAGCCCGTGTCCGCACCGAATTGATGGATGCATTGCAGTCGATGGGACTCGAGGTGGAGGTCGGACACCACGAGGTGGCTCTTGGACAGCATGAAATTGACTTCCGTTTTGCGAATGCAGTCAAGGCGGCTGATAATGTTTTGACGTTGAAGTACACCGTCAAAGCGATCGCTGCCCAGCATGGGCTGACGGCCTCCTTCATGCCCAAACCCGTTTTCGGCATAAATGGCTCTGGCATGCACTGCCATCAGAGTCTGTTTGATACAGATGGCAATAATCTGTTCTTCGATGAGAACGACGAGTTCCATATTTCGAACCGCGCCTATGCCTTCATTGCCGGGCAACTTAAGCACGCCCGAGGACTGGCCGCGTTAGTTGCTCCAACGGTCAATTCGTACAAGCGTCTGGTGCCCGGTTATGAAGCACCGGTCTACATCGGCTGGGCTCAACAGAACCGCTCGGCACTGATCCGCATCCCGCGCTACACCGAAGGGCGTAATAAAGCCATGCGTGCGGAGTTAAGGTTCCCTGATCCATCTTCAAATCCATATCTCGCGTTTGCAGGAATGCTCGCCGCCGCATTGGATGGGATTGACAACAATCTCACACCTGCCAAGCCGTTGAACAACGTTAATCTTTATCATCTTGATGCAAAGGAACGTAAAAAACTGGGAGTAGGCGAATTGCCCGGATCTTTGGCAGAGGCTCTCACTGAGCTGGATAAAGACAAGGTGCTCGTCGATGCGCTCGGTCCGATCGCTTACGAAGCGTTCTCGCGCGCCAAGTGGGAAGAGTGGGATCAGTATCGCATCCATGTGACAGATTATGAAATCGAGAGGTATTTGGAAACGGCATAGTTTTCGGCCGCCAGGCCATTGGCACGTAGCGGGACCTCCGAAGGTTTTATTCTTCGGAGGTCTTTGTTTTATAATGAGAAGGGTATGAGGTCACCTATTTTTCTCAGGTTTTTTCATGGCTCGTTGTGCTTTCAACAACTTTAGTTGCCTGCACGTCTTCCCCAAGCCTGCCACTCAAACTGGCTTCTTTTGCCGAAAACGAGGTTAGTGTATCCATTAATTTGGAGCAGCCCTCCGCTGGCACTTACAGAGTCTCCGCAACATTTACACCTCCCGATGGATATCACTTATATAGTAAGGATATTCCTGTCCATGGTATTAATGGCATAGGGCGTCCTACTCTGCTCGAGCTAACACCAGACAGTTCGATGAAGGCGCGGGCTGGTTTAGTTGAAAATGTTCCTGCCGAAAATTTTTATTTTGAGCATAATGAATTCATGGTTTATCCCTTGGGCGCGGTGACGTTGAGTCTGCCCGTTGAGATTCCACAGGGAACACGTTGGCTGAGCGACGAACTTAAGATCACATTTATGGCGTGCAGTTCCACGCAATGTAAACCTCCAGTGGAAGGAAAGATCATATCCATTCGCATTCCCGCTGCAAACATGTTCGATGACTGACGGATACAAACAGGATGGATCGTTGGAATCGCTATGCCTAAAGATATCTTTATCTCTTATCGTGATCGTCGCGTGGTTTCTGACAGGAATACTTGCGGGCTGGCTGGCAGCCCGCCACATCCGCCGATTGGAGCCAGGTAGTACGAGAGGTCAGGCTTGAAGGTCTCTGCTGGTTGGGGTTGCGGAGCCATCGTGGCAGCCATTGTGATGGTTTTTCTTGTTGGAATAGTTTCTAGCGCTTTGGGATTATAGCGAGTTACTCAGAATCGCTTTGACTTGTTTTCGCAATGGGGCCGGACCGATTGCGTCGGTCGTCACTTTCTTGGCTCCCAAAAATGTAGCAAACCGTAGTAATCCATTTCCCAGTGCAGTTGCAAAATCTACATTCTT
>DATFQC010000447.1:0-5669 GCA_035264425.1 Anaerolineales bacterium | reverse complement strand
GTCGTTACCTGCCTTTTATGCTGGCCACCACCATCACAGAACCCGTCTGGCCTTTGTTCTTTTTGGGCATTTTCGCTGGATATTGGAAACTATTTAAACGGCGTAGTCTTCTCAAGACAAGCCTTCGTGTGGTAACTCCGGTAGAAACTTGGACGTCTCTTCGATCGGAGTTGGATGTGACGACAATACGAAACAATTTTATTTCACTTACGCTTGTTCTGCTTTGGTTTGTTATCCTGGTCGTCTATGTTCTTCTCCGCAGACCCTCCATGTATGATGGCTTGCGACATTTTCTTTTTATCCTTCCACCCATTTTTATTTTCAGCGGGATCGGGTTTGACTTCCTACTGGACCACATCGCTATATCCTGGCTACGCGCAGGATTGATCATAGTGCTACTTGGCCCGGGCATCGTTGGAATGATCCAGCTTCACCCCTATGAATATACCTATTACAATTCATTTGCTGGCGGAACCGGCGGTGCCTTTCGAAATTATGAAACAGACTACTGGCTTACCTGTTACAAAGAAGCTGTAGAAAAATTAAATCAAACCGTTCGTACTCCGGTCAGCTTGTATGTTCATCGCGAAGCCTATATCGCCGCATATTATGCAAATAAAAATATCAACGTTCAAGACCTGCGTGGCGCGCTCGCTGAAGTGAAACCAGGAAACTTTATCCTCGTCAACACGCGCACGAATGAAGACCGTCGAGTTTTTAAAGACGCTCCCATTGTGATGCAAATTGCGCGTGGAGATGCAATCTTTTGTATGATGAGACAAATCCCATGAACACACACAAAGAACGAATCCAAGCCTGCCTCAATAATCAAACCTTGGAGCGACCTCCGGTGGCATTGTGGCGCCACTTCCCGGTGGACGATCAGGACCCCAGAGCATTGGCAGATGCAACCCTGAATTTCCAGCGCGCCTATGACTTTGATCTGGTAAAAGTCACGCCGGCCTCATCGTTTTGTGTGAAGGATTGGGGTGTGGAAGATGAATGGATGGGCGACACCGAAGGAACTCGCCGTTACACCAAGCGCATCATTCACGATCCACGTGACTGGGAAAATTTGCCGGTGCTGGAGCCCAATGTCCCCCATCTCGCGGGACAATTGGATTGTCTCCGTTTCCTGCGCGCGGAGCTCGGCCCGGACACTCCCCTGCTCCAGACAATCTTCAATCCTTTATCCCAGGCGAAAAATCTGGCAGGCAACGATCTCTTAATTGCACACCTGCGTTTGTATCCTGAGGCCGTGATGAAAGGACTCGCTGCCATTGCAGAAACCACCCGTCGATTTGTGGAAGCCTGTCTCGACACAGGCATTGATGGCATCTTTTACGCCGTCCAGCATGCACAGGCGAACTTATTAACGCTCGAGGAATATCAAACGCTGGGCTTGCCGTACGATGAAAAAGTTTTGGAACCGGCCCAAGGGCTGTGGTGTAATCTTCTCCATCTGCATGGACATAACGTCTATTTCTCGCTGCTTGATTCGCTCCAATTTCAAATTGTCAATTGGCATGACCGCGAAACATTCCCTTCCCTGATGGAGGCGCAAAATCTTTTTGCAGGAGTCATGTGCGGCGGCATGCGGCAGGATACCCTGGTTTATGGAAATCAGACTCAGGTCCAGAATGAAGCGGCAGATGCCATCCAGCAAACGAATGGGAAACGGTTTATCCTCGGAACGGGCTGCGTGGTGCCTGTGATCGCGTCGCATGGAAATATTCTCGCGGCCAGGAAGAGCGTGGAATGACATTGAGGATCATTGCCGGGACGGCCAAAGGGAGGAAGCTCAAATCGGTGCCCGGGGACACCACACGTCCTATCACCGATCGCGTCAAGGAAGCGCTGTTCAACATCATCGCAGGTGACATCTTTGAGTCGAATTGGTGGGACCTGTTTGCCGGGACTGGCGCCGTTGGCATTGAAGCTTTAAGTCGTGGCGCGTCGTTTGTGCGCTTCTCGGATTCCAATCGCACCCCCGTTGAAATCATCAAATCGAATGTGGAACAGTGCAGCTTCCAGTTGCAGGCGGAGATTCGTCGGGGAGATGCCTTTACGTTCCTGGCTTCGGCGCCTGATAAAAGCTTCGAATACATTTATATTGCGCCGCCGCAATACAAGGAGATGTGGGCCAAGGCGTTGGAACTTATTGATCGGAATATCGATTGGTTAACAGAGGATGGCTGGGTGATTGCGCAGATCGATCCGAAAGAATACAAACCACTAACACTTGAGAACTTGGAAGAGTTTGAGCAACGCCGTTATGGAAGTACATTGCTCGTTTTCCTGGAAAGAAAGAATCAGTAGTTCCATTCTTACTTTTATTGCGCTTCGACTGCACTCCTGGGAAACCGCTCGTCGCTCCGCTCCCTCTGCGAGGACTTCGCAGCGCGATGATATAAACTTACTTCCACGGTGCGGTGATGAGGACATTGGTTTCATCAGCCGCGTGAGCCAGATAAGGCAGGCCCCAGGCTTGCGAGATTGTCTTCAATAAGGAGTAATGAGTGTAAGGAGTGGGATCTTCAAATCCATTTTTTGCCCACGGGGAATATAAGACAACCGGCACGCGTCCACCGCCCGGCTCCGGCAAGCCACAACAAGTATGACTCCCCTGCCCCTCTTCAAATAACATGGCAACGAAGTAGGATTGACCGGTTGCATCCAGGGCAGGGATCAGAGTTCCGAGAAGGGTTGTCAACCAGGCATCGGTGATATCCAGGGAGCAGTCGTGGGAGTCATTGCAAATATTCGGTTTAATGAAGAAGAAATTCGGAAGCGAATGCGTGTCAATATCCGCTTGAAGAGCGGTGAGCGGCACCACGCTCCGCTGACAGCGCTCCGTGTTTAATCGGATCGGGTCGAAATAAACGAACGGATTATGTTTCTGAGCATAATCTCCCCGGTCGCCAAGAAAACACGGCTCAGGCATATCCTCCTGGTAGGTTTTCCAGGTTCGACCACTCCCTTCGATCAGGTCCGGAAGACTCTGGGCATTGATAAAACAATCATGACAATTGCTGTCAATACCAAAGGTATCGCCCCCTATCAGCGCAATGTAGTTTGGCAGGCTGGGATGCCGGATCGCGTAATATTCGGTGAGTAAGGTGTAGTCTTGGGCGAGTTTGTTGTACGTAGGCATCTGTGGATTACCGATGACCGAGCCAAATTCCTTGTTCTCAAACATAATGATCACAATGTGATCGAAGTTTGGCACGAGCGGCCTTGGGGTAGCTGTGGCTGTGGGAGTCGGAGAAGGAGGAGCGGTTACTGTGGGCGGAATGGGCGTCAGAGTCAATGTTGGCGTAGGGACAGGGGTAGCAATTGAGGGTGGTGCTGATGTTGCACAAGACACCAGCAATACCAGAACAAAAATACAGAATCCAGAACGAACCATTCAAGTCTCCCTTGCAGACAGATTTTTAGCAGGGCTTACCCGCATTGATGTGCGGCGCTTTTGGTGTATTATAGACTCGATGACGACAAAAATACACAACTGGGATTTGACTCCCCAGGAGGCGATTCGCATCCAGGCAGAGCTGCGAGAGCGCCTTGTTCTGAACTGGGACAATCGCACGGTTAGCACGATCGGCGGCGTGGATGTGAGTATCAAACCAGAAGCCGCGCGCGCCGCGATTGTGGTGCTAAGTTATCCCAAGCTTACGCCGCTGGAAGCCGTTGTTGCCGATGCGCCTCTGATTTTTCCCTATATTCCTGGGTTACTGTCCTTTCGTGAGGGTCCCGCGGTTTTGTTAGCTTGGAGCAAATTACAAAATAAACCGGATCTGCTCATGTTCGACGGCCAAGGGATTGCGCACCCGCGCGGGATTGGGATCGCCTCACAAATGGGACTATGGCTGGAACGCCCAACGATCGGTGTGGCAAAATCTCGGTTATATGGGCGGCATGCAGAGGTGGGGCCACAGCGCGGCGACCGGGCAGACTTGCTTGATAAAAATGGAAATAGCATTGGCACAGTCTTACGCACGCGCGAGAAATCAAATCCATTGTATGTTTCACCAGGTCACTTAATGGACGTCGAACATGCCACTCAGTTCGTGTCGGATTGCTGCACCGGTTATCGCCTCCCCGAACCAACTCGCTGGGCTCACAAAGTAGCCGGAGGCGAAAAGTTACCTATCCAAGCGGATGACCAGCCCAGCCTGTTTTGAAAATTACAAAGAGCAACAGTAGGAGATAGCCCATGGAAATCCAAACTGTAACCATCGAAAAGCCGGAAGCCATCAATTTTATTCTGGGGCAGTCCCATTTCATCAAGACCGTCGAGGATATTCACGAAGCACTCGTGAATACTGTACCAGGCATCAAATTTGGGCTGGCGTTTTGTGAGGCGTCTGGAAAATGTCTCATCCGCTGGACGGGTACGGATGAAGCCATGATCGAGCTGGCAAAGAAAAATGCCCAAGCCATTGGGGCCGGGCATTCGTTCATTTTATTTCTGGGTGAAGGCTATTTTCCAATCAATATCTTAAATGTAGTCAAAAATGTACCAGAAGTGGCGCGGGTCTTCTGTGCGACCGCGAACCCCACACAAGTACTAATTGCCCAAACAGAGCAAGGACGCGGTATCCTCGGCGTGGTTGACGGGTTTTCACCTGCAGGAGTTGAAGATGAAGAAGGCATCACGTGGCGCAAGGATTTTCTGCGCATCATCGGATATAAGATTAAATAGTTGGTTATTGCAACTTCCTGTTAGTTCAAAACTGCCTGGGCTTTATTCCTGACAACATGCTAGAATAACGAAACTTTACACGGAGTGATCACATTTCATGACCACACGCCGAGCACCATCCAGGGTCATCCCAAGAGCCTTCCCAGGCATTAAGCCTGACGAAATCGAAGAGTTGATCTCCAACAGCCAGGTCCGTTCGTACACACCTGGCGCCATCCTGTGCCGGGAAAACGAGCTCGAGGATCGCTTTTATATGATCCTTGAAGGCGAAGTGGAAGTCAGCAAAAGTATCAACAACACCGATTCACGATTGCTCAAAACCCTCTCGCCAGGAGATTTCTTCGGGGAAATGGCGCTGATCCACAACGCGCCCCGCGCAGCCACTGTCACCGCCAAAACAGACCTGACAACACTCGAGCTGGACAAATCTGCTTTTGACCGCGTCCTGCAAAAAAGCACCAGCATTGCGATGGCTATGGTCAGCGAGATCAGCAACCGGCTGCGTCAGAACGATCAGCTGGCGGTCGATGATTTGCGGATGCGCGCCAGCGAATTGGCAGAAGCATATCAGAAACTCGCGGAGCAGGAACTGGCGCGGCGAGAATTTCTCAGCAACATCGCCCATGAACTACGCACTCCCCTGATGGTCGCCAGTGGGAATCTTCAGATCCTGCAGAAAGGTATCTTGAAGGGCGAACAACTCGCGGCGGGGATCGATACGGTCACACGTAATGTCCAGCAAATCGTGACCCTCGTTAATGACATCCTATTCCTGCAGGAGATGGACCTCGTCCTCCCGGACTTTCAGGCAGTGGATATGAACGAGGCAGCCTACAGTGTGATCGGAAAATATGCTGGTTCCGCCCATGAGCATGGCGTGGGCCTGCGCCTTACTCCCAGCCCGAACCTGCCTCCGGTTTGGGGCGACTCGAAATCCCTCGAGCGGGCACTAATGGGCCTCATT
>DATFQC010000446.1:0-2028 GCA_035264425.1 Anaerolineales bacterium | reverse complement strand
CAGAATTGGGATGCCCGCGTGCCAGGCTGCGGAAAAAATAATCGATGGGAGCGCGCTGTCCACGCGGTTCGTTAAACTCAGACAGATCGATGTGACCGTCCTCCATGACCAGGCGATTGTTGGGCGGGATGACGTACACATGATCCTTTTCCACAGGAACCAGGCCGTGGACCTGCCGGACCGGCATGTTGGTGTGGGTTTGCAGCAATTCAGCCAGATGGCTTTCATGTTCAGGATGCAGGTGCGTGATTACCACATAACTCAGACCGGTATCACTAGGCAGGGCTGAAAAGAACTCTTGCAATGCGTTCAACCCACCCGCAGACGCGCCAATACCAACGACAGTTATTTCGTCATTCTTTTCGGCATCAAGGTTTATGTTGTTCGTTTTTCGTGTTTTGCGTTGGGGTTCGGAGGATTGGGCAGTTCGTTTTTTGCTTGTAGAAGCCATTAGTTTATGAGTCGTTACTTCCGGGTCTTTATATTATGAAATGGTGTAACGGTACTTTTCATTATACACCTGATACTCATGGGAAACAAAAGAATGACGAAAAATAATTCTGGATTTAGGAAATTCTTAGAAAAGAGGATCATCTCTACCCTTCCAAGGTTTATTTGATAGATATTGAAAGACCCCGCACGATATATTTTACAAGGCTTCGAGATGATGTGACTTCATTTGTGTTGTTTCTCTGCCCAAAATGGATTTCACGTTTGTACGCGTTCGCTACGTGAAATCTCACAAAGGGATACCGATGACGGGTATAATGATTTCCGCACCTTAATCAATCCCAAAGAGGAGCGAAACTTTCAAAACAGAATGGGGTTTCGATGGTAGGTAACAAGGAGTAAATTAAATGATAGGCGAGAATACAAAGATATCTTTTTTTGACCGTCCCAACGTAGAAAAAGGCATAATTGAGGTGGGACAGGGCATTCCTTTTGGCATGGAAAGTGTCTCCAATCCGGCTGTTGGCATTGGAGGCGTGTATGGTACGTGGGGTCAAGGTTATGATAATGCCTCCCTGCCCGGTTTTTTGGAGCAGCGACTAGGACACCCTATTCCCGTGAACGAACAGTTGAATCTGTCCGAACTTGGGTTTCGCAACCGGCACCATATTCCACTAAACCTGACGCGTGATGAACATACCCGGCTGGAAGTGGAAATTGGGACCAAATTTTTGAGCGAAGCTGTCAAAGCTTGTAACTGGCGGCCCTCCGAAGTGGAAGCTGTGCTCATTGGCATGAGTGCCCCTGTCTCAGATGATTACCTCAATACGATCACGAGAGCCGCAGGCATTCCCGAAAGCGCGTTGAAGGTTGCCATCCATAAAGCCTGTGATGGTTCCACAAGCAGCCTGCATCTTGCACTTAACCCTGATCTGCCGGAGAACAAACAACTCGACCAGAACATTGCTAAATCACTTTATGGGAAGAAGGTTCTGGTGGGCGGCATCGAAGGCTTGAGTCGCTTTATCGTGTCATCACACGATCCGATTGCCTTGCAGATGTTCGGTAACGCAGCCGGTGTGGTGGGTGTGATTCCCGGTCAGACCATGAAGTTTCTGGCTGGCAGGTCTCGTGAAGTGTTTGATGATGAGGGTGTGCTGCAGGTGGCCATGTATTACCCCCATACGAAACAAAAAACAGATGGCAGTACGAATGTCGACGTGACCGAACCGTTTACGAATAACATCCGCATCGCGGGTCTGATGCACGAACCGCAGGATGGCTCCTCCATTGCCATGGCGGGGCCCATGGGGATGGTCAAATTGTTTGTGCGGACCGGGGTGCAGGTTGTACGCGATGTCTACTCCGCCTATCAAACCAAGCTGGACGAATTAGGGATCGCTGGCAAATCACTGGCGGTCGCAATTGTTCATCACGCCAATTACAAGATCAACAAACTCAAAGAAAAGCACCTTCAAAATGAAGGAATTATTTTGCCGATGCCCTGGTTGCTGAGCGAATTTGGAAATGTCAGCGCGGCCTCGAATATGATCGCCTTCCTGCGGGAATTGCCGAACT
>DATFQC010000445.1:0-2352 GCA_035264425.1 Anaerolineales bacterium | reverse complement strand
GCGAGAAGCAGCACACCGCCACAACCTGGTATGAGCCGTTTCACCAAATGGATGATATTCAAAACGGCGTCAATTTTGCGCTCTCCTATGAGGTGAGCGGTATTTGCACGGCCGGTGACACGCGTGTCCTGCCGCTGGTGCTGAAAGCCTGTGAAAACTTCAGGCAACTCAGCGAAGTTGAAATGGAAGAAATGATAGAATCTGGCAAGCAATACGAACCCTTATTTGCGTAGGAGACTTAATGGCTGACGCTCGGATCCCGAGGACTGCTTCGCTTGTCCAAAAGCTTGCCAACGTAATGGTGAATTATTCACTGGAACTCCAGCCGGGACAAAAATTCTGGCTGCGCACTACGCCGTTGGCAGAGGAACTGAATCTGGCTGTCTATGAAGAGGCGATCAAGGCGGGTGCCAATGTTTTTGTGGATCAACGCATCCCTGGCGCCGATGAAATCTTTTTCAAATATGCCTCCGATGAGCAATTGGACTTTGTTTCGCCGATCCGAAAGATCCTGGCCGAGACATTCGATGCCTCCCTGTACATCGAAGCCGAACACAATAGCCGCAGCCTGGCCGGTATCGATGGCTCGCGCATTGCCCGCACTCGTAAAGCCGGGGCGGAATTGTTCAGCAAAATGATGAAGCGCTCGGCCGATGGCTCCTATCGCTGGTGCCTGACCGTCTATCCCACCCATGCTATGGCGCAGGATGCGGATATGAACCTGTCTGATTATCGTGAATTCGTCTATAACGCCGGGATGTTGAATGAGGAGGATCCGGTCGCGTTCTGGAAAGAGCAAGGCAGAAAGCAGACGGAACTGGCAGACTGGTTGAAGGGCCATGACCGGGTCGTCTTAAAAGGCTCGAATGTCGATATCACACTCTCGATCAAGGACCGCGTGTTTGAAATCTCGGATGGAAGATACAACTTCCCGGACGGCGAGATTTTCACCAGTCCTGTTGAAGATTCAGTCAATGGCTGGATCCGTTTTCAATATCCGGCCCTCTATGATGGGCAGGAAGTGACCGATATTGAGCTCTGGTTTGAAAACAGCAAAGTGGTAAAAGAAAAAGCTGCCAAGAATCAGGAGTTGCTGACATCCCTGCTGAATACCGATGCCGGGGCGCGCATTCTCGGGGAATGGGGCATCGGCACCAATTATGGCATCCAGCGCTTTAGCAAAAATATGCTCTTCGATGAGAAGATTGGCGGTACGATCCACTTTGCCGTTGGGGCGGGTTTCCCGGAATGCGGCGGCAGGAACGAATCGGGGCTGCACTGGGATATGTTGTGCGATATGACCGAGTCGGAAATCAGCGTGGATGGCGAACTGTTTTATCAGGATGGGAAGACTGTCATCTCATGAGAATTATGTTCAACCTTGCGAAGGTCCTCTGGTAAACCCCTATGAGCCTTAGTTTCTTCGACGCGATCAAGCAGGGAAATCGGCACGAGGTGGAGCGTCAGCTCATTGTCGACCCGAGCTTGATTCACGTTCGGGAGGAAGGTCGCAGCCCGATCCTGATCGCGGCCTATCACGGGCAGCCAGAGATCGCCTCCTTCCTGGCAGATAAGACTGTCGCGCTGACGATCTTCGAAGCCGCGGCAACAGGCAAGATCAACAATATCCTGCGGCTTCTGGCGCGTGACCCTCAGCTGGTGAATGCCTACGCCGAGGATGGATTCCAGCCGCTGGGGCTGGCGTCTTTCTTTGGTCATCTGGAGTCGGCAGAGTATCTTGTGAAAGCGGGCGCACCCATCAATGCTCCTTCCCGCAATGATCTGAAAGCCACGCCTCTTCAATCCGCCGCGGCGGCAGGGCATGTAAAAGTTGCGGAAATGCTGATCAAACATAGAGCCGATACCAACGTCCAGGAACAGGGTGGCTATACCCCTCTGCATGCCGCCGCCCAAAATGGGGATCAGGCCATGATCCGTGCTCTGCTCTATGGAGGCGCGGATCTGACGGTGAGAAGTGACGAGGGCAAGACGCCCCTGGATCTTGCGCTGGAGAAAGGTCATGGCGAGGCGGCGAAGTTACTGCAGGAAGGGATCACGAAGAGGTTCAAGCCAAAATGGGATAAGTAAAAGGACAGATGTGTACCTGCTGTGTCATTTTCTCACCCCGACTGACTTGCTACTTCCCATAATTTGATACTCAAACCATATTGAGTGCCTGCCTTATCCCTTCAAATCCCTGAAAAGGAGGCATATTTACCAGTCCGCTGCGTCCAATGTCTGGTTCGCAGGGACTGCCGCTTAGTGGCGTCCGTAAAGATGTTACTCCGGTGTCTAATCAGACAAACTCGGGTATAATTTTTGGCTATGCTTACTCCATTCGGACTTATACCC
>DATFQC010000444.1:0-4902 GCA_035264425.1 Anaerolineales bacterium | reverse complement strand
CGTCCAATAGGCAGATTCATCGGGTGGTCGGTGGAGATCATATCCACGCCCCAGATATGAATTTTCTTACTCAACAGCCAATCACAAATGCTGAAATGCGGACCGGGATGACGTTGAATGTAGCGCTCCTCATCCGCTTCATCGCTGAAGAAGGAATATTTATGCCAGCCCGTGTGGATAAACAGAATATCGCCATCCTGCACGTCCGCGCGCTTCTCAATATCTTCGGGTGTGAAAAGACCTACATCATCCAGCATATCACTCAGGTCAACAATGACGCCAGGACCGTAACACCACTCGATCGGGATTTGGTCAATCGTTTTTCCTTTGGTCACGAAATGCCGCGGCGCATCGAGATGTGTGCCCATATGATTCGAGGTCTGAATATACTGCGCGTTGACTCCCTGCTCCGATTTACGCTTGATATATTTCACTTCAAACGGCGGGTAAAAGGGCCAGAAGGAACAATCCTGGTTGAGGTCTTGAGAGAGGTCGTAGATTTTCATTGCTTTCTCCTTTATCTGTCGATTTTCGCATTTCTTTTTTCAGAATGAAAGTTTGAACTGGCGCCTACTATTAGGGTTGCCAAGCAGGCAATGTACTATCTTGGTCAAAAGTCAAGCGAGCCTGTTGTAATCCATCGTTGGTCATTATATAGATGGAGGTATGATCTTTGGGGTCATCACTGTGAACGAAGGCGATACACTTTCCGTCGGATGACAAGGCCGGAGAGCCAGAGAATGCTTTGTTGAAAGTCAACCGAGTTGGCTGCGAGCCGTCTGATTTCATTGCATAAATTTCGATATATCCATCCCGATTGGAATCGAATAAAATTTTGTCGCCGAACGATGTCCAAGTATGGGAGGCATCGAACGCATCGTTACTTGTTAGACGAGTTAGTTTTGAACCATTTGCCTTCATCACATAGATTTCCGCATTACCATCACGTTCGGAACCGAAGGCAATTTGTCCTCCGTCAGGCGACCAGGCTGGCCCACCATCAAAAGCAGGGCTAATGGTTAGCTGAGTTACCCCGGAGCCGTCTAAATTTATAATGAAGACATCAGAATTCTCAGTTTCAACCGAAGCAAATGCAATTCTGGTTCCATCTGGAGACCAAGTAGCATCCCCATCATTGCCAGCAGCATGGGTTAGTTGTGTTTGTTCAGACCCATCCGCATTCATTAAATAGATATCAGAATTGCCATCCCGTGTGGAAGTAAAAGCGATCCTTGTTCCATCGGGTGACCAAGCAGGTTCTCCGTCATAGACCGAATTATTTGTCAAACGAGTCACTTCTGAGTTGTCAAGTTTCATCGTGTATATTTCAGGATTGCCATCGCGGTCGGAACTGAATGCGATTTTCTTGTCTTTACATTCTGCCGGGATATCAGGTTTGGTATTTGGATTTAAAAACATCCCACAGGCGATTGAAGATAAAACCAGCATGCAGAGATACACAGGGACAGAAGCATTTTTCAACTTTGCAGATTTCACGCTCCTCCAATTACCAGTGACTACTTACAGATTATGTTTTTCCGCAAATGCGACCAACGCATCTTCAAATATTTTTAGCGGTGGTCTCACCAACCCTGCACCCACCTGGCCCACCCCGGCGTTCTTATGGGCAATTCCGGTGTTGATACGCGGTGTGACTCCCAACTCGACAACTTTGCGAAGGTCGATACCAGTAGGTGTGCCACGGAAGTCCAACGAGGGCATGGTGAAATATTTACTCTCCGCAAATGTGATTTCATACATTTCCAGGGTTGCGTTCATCGCATCTTTTGGCGTCCCGCCTACGAATGTGACAATGGCAGGTGCGGTTGCCATGGCAAAGCCGCCAATGCCCGCTGTCTCTGTGATCGCGCTATCGCCGATATCGGGGTTTGCATCGTCCTGGGTGAAGCCCGAAAAAAACAAGCCAACAGGAATCTCGGCCGGTGCGGTAAACCATTGCTTCTCGCCCAGTCCGCTCACACGGATTCCGAAGTCTGTGCCGTTGCGTGCCATCGTGGTGACAATCGTGCTTCCCTCCACGCCATGAGCAGCATCAGTCATCGCTTTACAGGCCGCCATGACAGGATTCAAAACACTCAGAGCGTTGTCACCAATGAACTGAAGCACTTCCGATTCCACTATCTCGTCTTTTAGGATTTTTGCAATCAAGGGTGAGATCAACTTTAGATAGATGAGTGAGCCCGCCTTATTACGGTTATGTCCTTCATCACCCATGTGTAAGGCTTCGGCGATCAACGCTCGCATATCAATCCCATTGGATTGTGCAAGCGCGTCAGCCAGTGCAACGCCAAGCACATCGTTCATCCAGTGCAGTTTCTTCAAAACTTCATCGCTATACGCACCATATCGCAAAACTTTTCCGTAACCTTCGTTCAAATTTGAAAAAGATTTGTTGCCATGCTCCACGTTTTCCACTACATAGACTTTCATCGAAGCGGAGATCACTCCTGCCATGGGACCGACCGCACCATGATGATGACACGCATCAAACTCGACCTCGCCTCTCTCGACCATGGAGGTGGCTTCCACTTCCGACCTGGCGCTTCCCTCAAACAGCATTGCCCCGATGATCGCTCCGCGCAATGGACCGGACATCCGCGCCCACTCGATGGGCGGACCCGCATGCAGAAACAGATTATCCTTCATCCCGGGGATAACATCCCGCGCGCTGGCAACGCTTTTCAGCATGGGTCGGGCAGACATCATTCTGTCCACAGCAGTTTGATTGGCTCGATCAATATCAATACTCATTTTTTCATCCTCGCCAAAAGAGATGCCAATTTTTCATTCCCGCCCGCCGGTGGACGCCATTCCACTTGCACAGCTTGCGCGCCTTGCGAGACGAGGCTGTCGTAAAATGACTCCAGGCCGACGTTGATTGCGGCGAATGGTTGATTCAATTGTTCAAGATTTACGAGCGGGTATGAACTTGCGGTATGGCTACTGAACCGCAGACTGATGTATTCAACCGCTTCTGCTACGGTACGAAATACCATTGCGCCCGCTCCTTTCAATCTCTTGATTTGAGATTCCAGATTCTGCGGGTCATCATCCGTGCCAATCACGATGGCGACAAACTCAATTTCTTTTCTCTTCTCATGAATTTCTCGAATGACAGGCACCAATTCCTCAGCCGGATCAGGGTGTGAACCTTCACCGAGAACCACATCGAACAGGATCATCCCCGCTTCGGGGTCAGCGGCTTCCTGTTTGATGCGGCGAATCCGCAGATCGTTATCGATCATTGGGTGTAGTCGCCCGACCATAAAGAATTCATCGCCCAGGTCGATAATAGTATGAGCTTCAGCATGCAGAGGATCTTTGAGGGTTTGGTTATTTGTAATTGGGGCATTGGAATAAACCGGAGCAAGAGTCGCTTGTAGTCCAAGTAAGGTTTCATAAGCGAGAGTACCCCCTGAGAACAAACCCCGCAAATAATAATTGATTATTGGCAATTGTGGGCTCTGAGGATGAGAATTACTAACTGCCACTACCTGGCTCGCCAGTTCCGCGGCTTCACTCAAACTGACTGCAAATTGCAGATGTCCCATCTTCCTTGCAGGGGCAGGATAACCAATGAAATAGACAACGACCGGTTTGCCCGTATCTTGTGCCGCAGAGATGAGGCTGGTTGCCACCTCCGGCGCGGGTGGTTTGGAAATGAGCGCAATAACCTGTGTTTCAGGATCACGCGCCAGCAAATCAAGTGCCTGATGGGCAGTGATCGCGCCGACTTCAGATTTGAGGTCGCGCCCACCCGTACCGATCGCATGAGAAATACCTGCTCCGAGATTGTGGATTTGTGTTGTCACCGCCTGAGTCCCCGTCCCCGAGGCACCAACGACGCCAATGGGTCCGCGGCGGACGCGATTGGCGAATCCCAGTCCAGTTCCGTTGATGATTGCTGTCCCACAATCAGGGCCCATCACCAGGAGTCCTTTGTCGCGGGCGGTCTTTTTCAATGAGATTTCATCTTCGAGCGAGACGTTATCGCTATAAAGAAAAACATGCTTGCCAAGCTCAACGGCTTCGCGCGCGACCGCGGCTGCATAGCGCCCTGGAACTGAAACCAAGACCCAATTCGCCTCCGGCAATTGCCTGGCAGCGGCACTCAAACTGCGTGGACGAAAATCCTGTGAAACAGTTGAAGATTTTCGCTGGGAAAGTAATTCATCGACTTTGCTGATCGCTTCTGTTGCAGAGTCGTCATCATTGGCTTTAACAACGATCAGTAAATCATCTGGATTGGCGGTGATTGAATCGGGCAAAAGACTATTGGCAGCCAGCAGATCACGATTGGCCTGGGTTGCCATGACGACACCCGCGTCCACGACACCTGTCACTCCCAGCAAACCGCGCTGAAGTTGCATCAATACAACCGAGTCATAATAGGAACCCGCGCGGACGTTCCACTTTGTGACCGTCATAGAGCTGCCAAATCTTTCTCCAGATCTTTTGCCCAGAAGAGCAAGGACTCATCCTTGTACCAATTTGCTACCAGCTGTAGTCCTAATGGTAAACCATCTTGATTTTTCCCGGCTGGCAAGTTGATGGCAGGCAAACCCGCCTGAGTCCAGGGAAGGTTCATGACGGGGTCACCAGTGCTTTCCAACCCTTTTGGTGCTGGACCAATTGTCGAGGGGGAAATCCAAATATCTATGTTGTGATCGAGGAAGATTCTTCTTATGTCTGAGCGAAAACTATCCCGGGCTGATAACGCATTCTGTAAGTGATCATCGCTGAATTGCTGACCGCGTCGAATCAACTCTGTGAATTTTGTTGAATACAGATTTTCATATTCACCAAACCAATCTGCATGGACCTGTGCAGCTTCTGCCGACATAATCACATCGTGACGAGCACGGATTTCTGCAAAGTCAG
>DATFQC010000443.1:0-5372 GCA_035264425.1 Anaerolineales bacterium | reverse complement strand
CCGATTGGGATGATCTCGATCAATGGCATCACAGTGGATTATGGGAGCTTATCCCCGACGAGCAGGGTGTGCTGCAGCGCGTGCTCAATGAGGAGTACGCCGCTGTCTTGCAGGAGATTCAACAGGAGGATTCGTTCCCTGGAAGTAGCAAGGATCGCTAGAGACAACGAAGCTGCACTCCTCATTCCAGCAAACATTCCCCGGCCTTTGGATCAGGCCGGGGAATGTTTATGTAGGGCAGGAAGAATTCCTTCGGTTAGAGGAGATATCCGTACTGGCGGGCAAGATCGATGGCCTGTAAGATCTTGCCATTGGGGAGACGCTGGCCATCTTCGTCGATGATCCAGATCCCATTGTGCAGTTGCTGCTTCTCATCGACCCAGTCGTACATGGAGATGGCCGGTGCCCAGGTAAACACAGGCACATTGACCCCACTCATGGCCGCCAGGCGTGTTTCGGCAAGCATCCACCAGAACCACTCCGCCTGCTGCCAGCCCGTGGGCGGACCGGAGGTTTCTGTCACCCACAGTTGTTTGGTGGGCCAGCGCTTTTGCGCATTGATCAGCAAACGGTGGAAAGGCGGCAGGGTGGAATCACGATAGTGGTTGAGTCCGATAATGGTCACCAGATCAGAACAACCGCCCAGTTGCGGGTCGCGCAAACCCAGCACTGTATCGAGCACCATGGCCTGGTGATCCTCCGCGTTGGTATCCGTGGCATGCCAGGGTTCAGGAAGGATCAGCGTCGCTTCCGGTTTGACCTCCAGGATCGCCTTGGATGCTTCGATGATCATGCGGCTGACCTGACGGCGGAAGGCAGATGGATCCTCTTCATGCAGGAACGGACTCCACTGCCCCTGTTTTCCTCCAAGCTCGACCAGCAGGCTGGGTTCATTACAAACACAGTAATAGTCAAGGGTTGAATAGCGCTGTGCGATCTGACGAGCAAAGTCGGCAAAATGCATCGGAGCATCCGCGGAAAGGATATCCAGCCAGTCGGGAGTTCCATAATGCCATAGATCGAGATACAGCTTCAGGTGGTGTGTTTCCGCTGCGGTCACTACCCTATCGAGCCACGTCCAGTCGTAGGTATTCGGTGCGGGATGCGAGACATACCACCAGGCTGCGTCGCGTACGCCTACGCAACCTGCTTCAACCAAGAGCTGGTAATCTCTTTCCAGAAATTCATCATGTCGAATGAGGCGCACTTCGTCCTGGCGATAGAAGAGGCCATCTTTGCGCCGAACAAAATCAGAGTTCTCCAGAAAAGCCCATAGTTCCAGGGGGTTGCCCGCGGGTGGGGTGCTTACAAGAGCAGCCTCCAGCGGAGTCGTGATGAGGATCGGTTGTGGATCGATGGGAAATTCATTGATCGAGCTGGTGTCTGTGTTCATTTTCTTTGAAGGGCTCCGTTGACTTTCATGATTGGTGGGTATTGCGCTCGGTAGCAGCGTGCTCATTCAGGCGGTTTGTGAAATGCATTTTAACGTTGTTCCGTCTGTGTCACATAACAAAATCGCAATGAAATGTCATGCTTTTAAAGAACACGCGTCCCTCGGCCTAGATGCGACCGGGCAGGGTTTATAGGCATTGCTGGCATGCTCGATCGCTTTAAATACTGATCAACGGAGCCCGTATACATGTACAATAGATAGGATAAGGAAATTTATGCAAACATTTGCAAACACAACTGATGGGATTAAACGAATTTGGAATGTCGAACGATTATGGAAAATGGTAAGTGAACTTCCGATCCAGGAGGTGCCGTTGGCAAGCATATCAAACCTGGATGAGGTGTCTTGGTTTGGTTCTAGCCCCAGTGAATATCCCACCTGCCGCCGGGTCGCCGAGCATGCCAAACGGATTTACGAGGCGAAATTCGATTACCCGGTCATTTTATCGTCGGCGGGTTGGGTGATGGATGGCATGCACCGGGTTTGTAAGGCCTATCTGTTGGGATGGGAAACGGTCAAAGCCGTGCAGTTCATTCAGGACCCTGAGCCGGATGAGATTATAAGTGTTGAAAATGCATCATAGTCTTCGTCCAGCATGAATCCCCTAACACCGATTTGGAATATCAAGGTACCGTGAAGCTACCGTTAGGTCGCTTTACCCCGAAGCAGGTTGAGGATTTCGAAAATAGCCTGCTCATCAGTTTAAAAAAGAGTGCGGACATTTGCTTTGATAAATGTCCGCACTCTTTTTATTTGGCGAAGGATTATTCTTTTTCCTTACTCACTTTCATCCAGGCTTTCTTCATGCTGAGCGCATCCTCCTCCATGATGGGACTTTCACAAAGGATGCGTCCCTTACAGCCAAACTCATTCAATGCTTTAAAGAGAAAGTTGAGCTTCAAGTCAGACTCAGCGACCGGCAGATGATTCTTTTCGCCTTTGGGACCATACTCAATTCCCGAAAGGTGAATATGTAAATGCTTCAAGGCTTTCTTTCCCAATGCCTTTTGATAAGTCTTCAACAAAGTCGACCATTCGTCGTAGCTGTTCATTGTCCCATCCCCGGGACGGGCGTGGAGGTGGGCAAAATCAATACAGGGTTCAACGCCGTCGATGGCTTTGCTCATCTCAAGCGTATCTTCGAAGGAACCGAGCATCGCAGACTTTCCCATTGTTTCGGGCCGCAATGTGACAGGATTGCCCGCTTTTCGCAATTCGTCCAGGCATCCCTGCAAACGCGGAATGGCAAGCTTCAAAACTTCTTTCGGATCGTTGCCAAAATAGGAACCTGGATGGAAGATAATATCGGTTGCACCCGCCAGGTTGCCGCAAATTGCCGCATCCATTAATCGCTTACGGGATTTGGGCCATTCCTCGTCCGTTCCATTCAAGTTGATGAAATACGGCGCGTGGACACTTAGTGAAACATCCTGCTCTTGGGCTTTTTGTTTGATGGCTGCACAGGTGACCTCGGTCACGCGTACGGATTGCACCCAGCCAAGTTCCAGCGTATTCAGCCCGATCGACTTGCTGAATTCGATCGCGCCGACCGAACCGCCCGGCTTCTTGGGTGTACCCGTGGGGGAACCAACCGTGCCAAATTGAAAAGATAGTGTCATAGGATCTCCAGTGAAATGTAAAGTTAAATCAGCTGCCGGTAAATAAAGAAACCAGGCGCGCCCACAACGGCGGCCCAATGATAAGGAAACCGATCACAATCCCTGCCAGAGCAGCGATGAGTACCGCGCCTGCCCCTACATCCTTGCCAACTTTTGCCAGGGGATGATGGACCGGGCTAGCCAGGTCGACAACGGCTTCGATGGCGGTATTGATGAATTCCGCAGTGAACACCATGGCAATGGTCAACACAATGACTGCCCAATCGAGCGGCTTTAATCCAACCCAGAGTCCAACCATCACAACGGTCGTTGCAAAAACGGAATGGATCCAGGCGTTGTGCTGAGTCCTGAGGACATGCCACCAGCCCCGAAAAGCATGTCCGAACGCGGCGATGCGTGAAGTGATGAACGCTTTGAATGCCATTATTCTTCTCGAATTTGGATTTGGCCCAGCCCGAGTTTTTCCAGGATCTCGGCTTGCGCTTTCCACATGCGGGCTTTTTCTTCCGCTTCCGCATGATCGTGACCCATTAAATGCAAGATGCCGTGGACGACCAGAAGTTGCACCTCCGATTCGAGGGAATGACCTGCTGCGTCCGCCTGGCTTTGGGCACGAGGGATGGAGATCAGAATATCACCAATATAACGGGCACCCGTTTCGGGGTCCGTTTCAGCAGCGGGGAAGGAAAGCACATCCGTCGGCGCGTCCACTCCCAAATAGTTCAGGTTTAACTCATGCAAGCGGGCGTCATCTGTCAGAATAATGGACAGTTCAGAATCCAAAGATTGCCGCGCAACGTCGTGCGCGAGAGCTGTTCTGGCCGCGCGTTCTAACAAATCTTGAGGAAAAGAAATTTCTGATTCGATGTGGATCATGGTTTACTCGGAATCGTGCTGACATCCTGTGTGGCAGGCGATTCTTTGGGGTAGGAAATGCGCGGATGATGGGTGCCGCGCAAAATGTTGACAAACACATCGGTGATGAGGCTAAGGTCACGCAAGGTCAATTGCGTATTATCCAACTGACCCTGTTTTTGCGCAACCTCGATTGTAGAGCGCACAATGTTTCGGATCGCCTCTTCGTCCGCAGGACGCTCTGCGCGGGCGCGCGCTTCAGAACCATCTGCCAGCATGAGTAACGCGGTCTCGCGTGAGCGAGGACTTGGCCCCGGGTAGCGGAACTGCTCTTTATCCACTTGGGAGGCGTCGCCGCCCACAGCTTCCACAGCCTGGTTATATTGATAACGCGTGATCATCGTGCCATGATGTTCAAGGATGAAATCATCTATGCGGCGCGGTAGGCGATGCTTGTGCGCAAGTAGAATTCCATCGTTCACGTGGGCAATAATTGCTTTGGCTGATTCCTCCGGCGCCAGGTCTTCATGGGTGTTCACCTGATCCTGCGACTGGTTTTCTACAAAGAACATGGGGTTCATGGCTTTACCCACATCGTGGAAGAGCGCGCCGACACGCGCCTGCAGGGCATCCGCACCGATAGCTTCGGCAGCCTGCTCGGCCAGGTTAGCCACCTGTAAACTATGCTGGTATGTTCCCGGCGCATTGCGCAAAAAGAATTGCAGGAGAGGAAAGTCAGGGCGTGAAATTTCGATCAACTGCAACGCAGTGGTCAAGCCAAGCGTTTGGGCGAGGAAGTATTGCAATAACAACGCGATACTCGAGGCTGCCAGTCCGCTGAAGATCGCCGCGCCCGTTAATTGAAGCAAGGCCACCGGATCCATCTGCACAAAAGGAAAACGGAACGCCAGCAGCATGGCAATCCCTGCCCCTGCAATTGCCATCCCGGCGCGAAAGAACGTCCATACCCGCCGGGCATTCCCCAGCACAAGAACGCCAGTCAGTGACGAGAAAAGATAATAAGGCGTCAGGTCTAACACGTTCGGCAGGTTGTACGTCACAAGAATGGCCAGCGCGATCGAGAACACAATGCCTGTCTCCAGGCCAAACAACGTGGCGATCAATAAGCCCAGTGCAGCCAATGGAAAGGCGTATGGCAGAACCGTGCGATTGGGGATCGTGAGGCGGGCGCTCACGATAAATAGAATAAAGATCAAGGCGACCAGAATTAGACTACGCGCCTCAAATTGGAATGGCAAATGACGCCGCGAAAAATAAAGGTTGACAAACGCAGCAATCATGATGACCAGTGCGCCCGCGCCGATATAATCCTGCCAGGGGCTGGCTTCCTCAATCAAATCAAATTTCTGGAGAGCCTCAAAGTCCGCGCGACTGATGATCTGCCCGCGCAGGATGATGATCTCCCCCGCTTTATATTCCTGGAT
>DATFQC010000442.1:0-2286 GCA_035264425.1 Anaerolineales bacterium | reverse complement strand
AGCAGACATGCGCCAGCGAGACAGCCCACAATCCAGCCTGTGGATATTCCAGATTTGGGTGTGGCTTGTTTAACGGGAACAGGTTTACGCTGGGTCTGATCAGCAGGGACAGTATAGCGGGTGGGTGTGGAACTGGACTCTGGCGCATGACGAGCTGTTTCAGCCTCCTCCAGAGCGTGTTTCCACGCCGCGACAAATTCCTCGGCGGTCGAGAAGCGGTCTTTCGGATCTTTGGCAAGTGCCTTGAGGATCACCTGCTCAATGGATGGGGGAATATCCGGCTTCACCAGCGAAGGCAACGGTAGCGGATCGCTGATATGTTTGAAAAGGACCGCCAGCGGCGTATCGGCAAGGAAGGGCACGCGACCTGTCACCATTTCATATAGGATGATGCCGAGAGAATAAATGTCCGCCCGCTGGTCAACAGATTGTGACTGCGCCTGCTCAGGACTGATATAAGCGGGCGTGCCCATGATCGCATCGGTCTGAGTCAGGCGGGGGGAGGCACTTTCCAGCAACTTGGCAATGCCGAAATCCGTGAGGAAAATATTTCCATGTGAGTCAATCAGGGCATTGGCAGGTTTCAAGTCACGGTGGATAATGCCAAAACTATGGGCGTAGCTCAGCGCCTCAGCCAGCTGCGTAAATATTCTATCAATATCCTTCATTGGGAGTGGACGCCCGGCTTCCATCTTATCTCTGAGCGTCCCCGCCTCCAGATAGCGCATCACGAAATAAGCCACGCCATCGGTTTCCCCATAATCGAAGACCGGCAGGATATGGGGGTGTTCCAGCTTGGCAATGATGCGCGCTTCCTGGTGAAAACGGGTTGCGAATTCCTGGCTTTCGGCAAGTTGACTCGGCAGCACTTTGATCGCGACATAACGATCCACAGAGGCCTGGTAGGCTTTATAAACATTGGCCATGCCGCCCTTGCCAATTTGAGTGATGATTCGATAGGGACCGAGCATCTGCCCGGATTGAAGATTATCCATTTCCTGCTCCAGATCGTTTGGCGGGACTCATTTGATAAGCTGATTCTACGACTGATTGGCTTGAAATTCAAATTACATTATCCGGGCAAAGTGAGGAGCTCATAACCAGTGATCGTGCGACCCTCTGCGATTGCTTCGATGATGAAAGCCAGGAAAACTGTCCATTCTGTGTTATTATTATCTCACTGGTCCTCCTCAGTGAAGACGAAGGACGAGCAAATATCTGGGAATTGTTTTGGTAACTCTGAATGAATGCCCGATGAACGTTGAGTCGGGCTTTTTTGTTGGGCGGACTGGTCTGTAAAGACAGGTCCTGATTGGCAAGAAGATGTTATACGGAGTCATCAAAACATCCCGCAATTTGTTCATTGTGAAGCTTTGAGAAGAACATTCTGCTCACAATGACGTTATAAGGATTAAGATGACAACCGATTTTACTTCTCTTAACCTGCGCGAGGAACTCGTGCAGGCCATCACGGAGCTTGGCTATGCCGAGCCAACACCCATTCAAGCCTCGATCATCCCGATCATGCTCAAGGGAGCCGATGTGATCGGTCAGGCCCAAACGGGTACCGGCAAAACTGCTGCCTTTGCACTCCCAATTCTCCATAATTTTACACAACAGCGCTATGTACAGGCATTGATCCTTGCGCCTACGCGTGAGCTTGCCTTGCAGGTTGCCGATTCGATGATCGAATACGGAAAGCACCTCGACGTGCGCGTGCTCGCCGTCTATGGGGGTCAGCCCTATGGACCGCAGATCTCTCGCCTCAATCGCGGCGTGGATGTGGTGGTGGGCACGCCCGGTCGTCTCCTGGACCTCATTGAGCGCAACTCCCTCAATATCAAACACATCCGTACCCTGGTGCTTGATGAAGCCGATGAAATGCTCAATATGGGTTTCATGGAAGACGTGGAAAAGATCCTTGCGGAGACTCCCCCGGAAAGGCAGACGGCTTTATTTTCTGCCACCCTGCCGCCGCGGATCCGCTCACTTGCAAATCGCTTCATGCGCGACCCTCAGCCGGTTACCATTAAACGAGAGACTCTCACGCTGGCCTCCACCGAACAACGTTACTATCTTGTACACGAAGCCGATAAGACCAACGCGCTGACCCGCCTCTTCGAGATCGAACCGATCAAGAGCGCGCTAATCTTTGCCCGTACCCGCGCCGAAACCGCTACTCTTGCCAATGAACTAGTTGTGCGCGGCATCCCTGCGGAAGCCATTCATGGCGACCTGGATCAGAATGCGCGGGAACGCGTGTTGGGACGCTTCCGTGCGAATCAA
>DATFQC010000441.1:0-2047 GCA_035264425.1 Anaerolineales bacterium | reverse complement strand
GCCGCATGACACCAGACGAGGTAGTTATTGCAAAACAACTCATCTATCGTGTTGCCCATCAGGTTTTCCAGGACACCCGCACACTTGAAGAATCGATGGCCTATTACGAGGCACAGGGCGAACTGCATGATCTGGATGATGTACAGCAAACCTATTTCGAGAACAATGGGATTTTTCTCGTGATGACGGATGAGGATCAAATCATTGGTACAGGCGCGATTCGTAAAATCAACAACAATATTTGTGAACTCAAGCGGCTTTGGCTGTTATTCGAATATCACGGCCAGGGTCTAGGATATCGCATGATGCAGGAGTTATTGATGTTTGCCCGCGAAAAGGAATTTCAGAGGATGAGGCTGGAAACCGATCAAGGCCATCAAAACCGTGCCTTCAACTTTTACAAGCGTCTGGGCTTTTATGAGATTCCGCGTTATAGCCAAAACGAGGATGACATCGCAATGGAAATGATTCTATAAGCTGGGCTCACGCTGTAACCAAGGATGGCGTCAGAGACCTCTTATGTGGACAGCGTTCAACCATTCGGGTAATTGCTCAATGAGTTGTTCAATAATTCCTCGGGCGCGTTCATTGAAGACTTCAATGTTGTCATACGCCTCCCCACCGGTCTCGCTAACCATGTCGCTCACGCCGCGCAAAATCAAAAGTCGGGCGTTGTTTCGTCCCGCCACCCACGCTAACGCAGCTGATTCCCAATCCGCAGCGATGGCGCCGTGCGATTTGAGGAATGGAATCTTTGCGGGCGGCAGGTCGCTATCAGCCGAGGCGATCAGTCCGCGTCGGACAGGGAACGGATAGGGTTCAGCCAGCCAGCTCAGGTCCAGGGAAGAAGCGTAATAAGAGACGATATCCAGATCTCCCATCAATTCCACGATGTCATATACGTAGGTCTTATCCACCAAAATAATATCGCCTTGATTAACTACACCTTCAAAACCTCCGCATGTGCCAAGGTTGACCACTACATCTGGAGAATATTGGTCGAGCACATACTGCATGGATCCAGCCGACGCGATCTTCCCCCAGCCGCTATGGAAGAATGAGATGTGTTCATCCTGAATCAGGATGTCAAAACATTCTCCAAAGGGAAACTGTCTAATCTTTGCATCGGAAAACAGTGGCTTGACCGCATTCCACTCGGCGATGGCAGAAATAAGAACTACGATTTTCATTTAAAAGCTCCTGTAACTTTTATATTTATTCCGTTTCAGATTAGAATACTCTTATTATTTGTCGTATAATCTCTTTATGCCCGAATGGCTTGGAAAAACAATAGGCAAAGTCAGAATTGAAAAGATCCTTGCGCGTGGGGGAATGGCAGAGGTGTACTTAGGTTCGCATCTCAATTTGGAGCGCCCGGTTGCTGTCAAGTTGCTGCACAGTTACATCGAAGAAGACCCTTCCCTGCTCGAGCGATTTCACCGCGAAGCAAAAGTAGTGGCTGGTTTGCGACACCCCAATATTGTCCAAATTTTTGATTTCGATACAACAGATGGCCACCCTTATATTGTAATGGAATATTTACAAGGGCCAACGCTGGCCAGTTATCTGCGCGGCCTGCATGATCGAGATGCACGTATTCCATCTCATCAAGTCGCGCGTCTGCTCAAAGGCCTGACTGCGGCCCTGGATTATGCTCATGCCCAGGGCGTGATCCATCGCGATATTAAACCTGGCAACATCCTTCTGCATAGCAGACGGGGTGAAATTCCTTTGGATAAGCCTCTCAAGAATGATGTCGAAGCGGTTGTGACCGATTTCGGCCTGGTCCGCATCGCCCATGCTGCGACCCAAACAGCTTCAGGTATGGTAAGCGGCACACCTGCTTACATGAGTCCTGAACAGGCAAGCGGCGAAAAGACAGATCATCGTACAGATATTTACTCTCTTGGTGTAGTCTTGTACGAAATGCTGGCGGGCCGCGTGCCCTTTGAAGCAGATAGCACAATGTCTGTGCTCTACATGCAGATCCACAACACGCCTCCTCCCATCCCGGGCATCTCTCCCGATCTGCAAGCGATCATGAATC
>DATFQC010000440.1:0-4049 GCA_035264425.1 Anaerolineales bacterium | reverse complement strand
GCCGCGATCAAATCTCTAACGGACGCAGGGCAAAGTCCGGCGCGAACCGTTTATTTTCTTATATCCAATTATGAAGAGGTGGGTCACGGCGCCTCAACAGGCATCCCACAGGAAGTGGCAGAGTTGGTCACGGTAGATATGGCAGTAGTGGGCAAAGGCCAGGAATCAGACGAGTTCAACGCGACACTTTGTATCAAAGATGGCGGAGGACCCTATCATTTTGGACTGAACAATAAATTGCGCACACTCGCTGAGCAATACAACATCCCTTACAAGACGGATGTATATGTGTTCTATGGCTCAGATGGGGAGGCATTCTGGCGCGCAGGCGGCGATGTGGAACTGGCACTGATCGGACCCGGCATCGACGCGTCGCATAATTACGAACGCGCCCATATGGACGGTCTCATCGCCACAACCAATTGGATCATGGCGTATTTGCTTTCAGGTTAACCGCAGAGACGCGGAGAAAACAGAGAGAAAAAAACTCCGCAAACTCTGTGTCTCCGCGGTGAGGAAACATGAAATTTGATGCCGCGCTTCCGCCAACTGGATTAAAAGATATCCCTGCAATCGCGAAAGCCGCAGAGGGAATTGGATTTGACGCGCTGTGGACGCAGGAGACTCAACACGATCCATTCCTGCCCTGTGCCTTGATCGCCGAACATACAACGCGTCTCAACTTTGGGACGGCTGTCGCGATTTCCTTCGCCCGTTCTCCCGCGAACATTGCTTACACCGCCTGGGACCTCGCGGCCCAATCAAACGGACGATTCATTTTGGGACTTGGTACACAGGTCAAATCCCACATCGAGAGAAGATTCGGTCTGTCCTGGCCCGAATCCGTGACTAGGAAATTGCGCGAGCAGATTCAAGTGATCCGCATGTTTTGGGATTGCTGGCAAAACGGGTCGAAGTTGAATTACCGCGGCGAGTATTTTAAAATCACCTTGATGTCACCATTTTTCAATCCTGGGGCCATTGAACATCCAAACATTCCTATTTACATTGCAGGCGTTAATACCGGCCTGGCAAAACTCGCTGGTGAACTGTGTGATGGATTCCACGTGCATCCATTTCATAGTGTGAAATACTTAAAAGAGATTATTCTTCCATCTATAAAAGAAGGCGCAACAAAGGAAAGAAGAAAGAGCGAAGATGTGAGTGTACTAGTGAATGCATTCATCGCTAATACTCCTGAAGAAATGAACTTCGCCCGCGCCCAAATTTCTTTCTATGCCTCTACTCCTTCCTATCGCCCCGTCATGGATTTGCATGGCTGGACGGATGTGGCAGAGAAACTGTCGGCTCATGCGGCGCGCGGCGAATGGGCAGAGATGCCGATACTGATCACAGATGAAATATTGAGTGAGTTTTGTCTACTGGCAGATGAAGATAATTTAGTAAGTGAATTAAAGAAACGATATGCAGGAATTGCAGATCGGCTGACGTTGTATGTTCCCTTTGTGCCTGGAGAGAAAGATGAGTGGTGGAGGAAATTAGCAAAAGAGTTTTAGCTGAAAGGTAAAAATCTGTGATTACTATGAGGAGGTTTTCATGCCACTGGTCCGTATTTCCCTGATGCAAGGTCAGCCTGCCGAATTCCGTGTCAAAGTGGGTGAGATTGTGTATCAGACAATGGTAGAAGTGATCAACGTTCCACTGAAGGATAAGTTCCAGGTCATCACCGAACATGACGAAAACAGCCTGATCTTCGACTCCACCTATCTCAACATTCCGCGCACAAACGGATTCGTCCTCATCCAAATCACGTTGAGCGAAGGCAGGACAGTCGAGCTCAAGAAGGCCTTTTACAGGAAACTGGTCGCGCGTTTGCATAACGAACTCAACATCCGCGCGGAGGATGTCTTTATCAACCTGGTGGAAGTCAAAAAGGAGAATTGGTCATTTGGAAATGGGATTGCTCAATACGTTGAATAATTCATTAATTAAGCACAACTCTCCAAACCACACAAGGCGTATCCTCGTGTAATCGAACATTCTTAAGCGAAGTAGAAGAGGGGTAATTTTAAAATCTTGACACGTCCATAAAAAGTTATATAATTAGAACAGATGTTCTAAAATAGAATATTGTAGGAGCTCCCATGCTTACTCAACTTTTGATTCGAGATGAAACGACTGCCAGCTTGGGTAAAACAGAACACACTTTTATGGTTTATGTTTCGGGGAAAACGATCGGCCAAGACTCTCGTTGCATCTCTCAATTCTTTCCACGTGTCAGTGGATAGAAAGAAGAGGTCCTGATGTTAAATCAAGTCAAATCTACTTTTACCGTTACCTCTCCCCCGGCCGAAGCAAAAGCCCTGGTCGAAGCGTTCGCCAGGCAGGATAAACAACGGCTGTATCCATTTGAGTTACAAAATTTCAGGTTGGGCGTCAGATTTCAAAGTGCAGATCCACAAACTCAACGCGTGATTGTCATGGCTATGCTGGCATGGCTTGACCAGCATTCGTTCAAGTCTTACGGCCGCCAGGATCAAAATGCATGGCAAATGGGTTGGAAGATGCGTGAGGCATTCCTGCATATGCTCAAATTCAAAATCCCTTTTCATGAGCAGGATGTGGTTGCAATGCTAGATTGGTCAGCGAGGCAGTCCAGCACGTCGGCTTATGTGTATTTTAGCGGTGTGCCACAGATCATAAAAGTGGTGGGTGATTATCTAAAGAACAATCTGATGAGTGACGAACTCCAGAAAGCCACGGAAAGATTAATCCAATCCATCGAAGCGGAAAGTATGAGTATTGAGATTCGTCGCTGGATTCTGCGTCTCAAGGAATTGACAGGAGAGACCGAAGTCAGTTTACCTCTGGCTGCCGGAGATATTTGGGCAGATACGGCTTTAAGAGAACTATATGCCATGGGTTCAAGGACCAAAGCCGCCTGGGCAGAACTTCTGCTTCATTGTTCACGAGCGAAAGGCTCCACGCCAAGTAGGAAGTGGCTAAAAGAAGCGGATAAATATATAGACACGATTGGAAATCTAAACTTTTTCATTAAACTTTTGCATTGGTTTCCTCTCGTGGATAAGCAGCTCACGTCTTCTGCTAATCGATCAGCTCTTTTGCCCATCAACGCTGACATTCTAAAGGGCTTAATCTGGTTATGCGGTACATCTGACGATCCTGAGATTGCGCGTACCCTGGCAGCCCTGGCAATCACAAGTGATAAAGCAAAGACAACGAAAGTGGGGAATGCCTGCTTTTGGGCATTGGGAAATATGTCCAGCTTTGAAGGGTTCGCGCAGTTAAGTATTTTGAGGCTCACGATTAAGACTCAGCATGCGCAAAAGAACATTGCTCGCGCACTCGAGATCGCTGCCAAACGCGTAGGGGTGACCGCCGAGGAAATAGAAGAGATGTCAGAGACAATGTAGCGATGAGTGGATCTTGATCTTGCTCGCGGGTAAATAACTCAATGTAACGTACAACTTAATAAGTAACCCATTATTAGAAAACACAGTGTAAACTTGGAACCAGGTTTACACTGTGTTTTCGATTGGAGATAAGAGCATGGACTTTAATGAGTACCAAACCAAGTCTCGGAAGACGGCAGGGTATCCCGATATTGGACATCCTGTTATTTATCCTACACTGGGACTTGCTAATGAAGCGGGAGAGGTCGCAGGCAAGATCAAGAAAGTATTCCGCGATAAAGGCGGTCAGATCAGTGAGGAGACACGCGAGGCGCTCAAAGCCGAACTGGGTGACGTATTATGGTACCTCGCGCAAGTCGCAACTGAATTGAATTTGACGTTGGATGAAATCGCTGAATACAATATTTCCAAGTTATATGATCGCTTGGAGAGAGGCAAGATCCGCGGAGATGGGGATAATCGATAACAAAGGCAATTACGAACTGTCAGAGTTCTTCCGACGGCGTGGCATTTTTTTCATTTGCAAGGAGGCACTTGCACCTGGCACAGATGCAGGTGTTGCTTCACTCCCTCCAGCGGCTCGCAACGACATAATATTCATTCCATAATCACACAGTTTGATGATCGGGCATTTTTCGCAATAGGGCCTACGTG
>DATFQC010000439.1:0-4917 GCA_035264425.1 Anaerolineales bacterium | reverse complement strand
TATTTTTGTCCTTTTTGTTTTTCACCTTTATCATCGGTTATTTTTTGACTTCCTCCTCGACGCCAGTTCCGTTCCCATTTGTTAGCTCACTGGAAGGATATTATCTTGCCAAGGGAAGCTGGGACGGCGCTGAAACAGTGTTTGAGTCAACGAACGGTTTGCACCGGTTGAATGCCTTATTGCTTGACCGGGATCAACACATCGTTGTGGATCGAAGGCCTGGTTCTGTTTCGACAATTGGGTCCCACTACGCGGTCGAACAAGGGGATGTTGTAATTGACCTCAAAGTGCACGACGAACCCGTGGGATATGTGGTGCTCACCGCCTACTCTTTCTCAACTCGCTTTGGATTTGCACGGGCCATCCTTTTCCCAGTTGGTATTATTTCGTTTATTCTGGCGATATTTCTCGTTGTCGTATCGATTTTATTGGTACGGCGATTTGTAGATCCGCTGGCAGATGTAATCTATGCCGCACGTGCGGTAACATCTGGAAAATTGAATACGCGTATTCCCACTGAAGGTCCACAGGATCTACGTAGTCTCTCAGAAAGCTTCAACGAAATGGCCACATCTCTGGAACGCAATGATCGCGAACGCCGCGATATGCTCGCCGATATTGCTCACGAATTACGGACTCCGCTTTCCGTCATCCGCGGACGCCTCGAGGGCATCGTGGATGGAATCTATAAAGAGAATGGTCCACAGGTTTCGATGGCATTGGAGCAGACCTATCTCATGCAACGCCTTGTGGATGATTTGCGTTTGTTGACCCTGGTTGAGACAGGTCAACTCGCATTCGACAAACGGGATGTCAATGTTGAGAATGTAATCCATAGCGTTATCGAAATGTTCTCTGCGGAGGCACAGGAGAAAAAGATTTCTTTATCGTTCGACGAGAAAGGTGGGAATCTATCTGCTGTGCTGGATCCACAACGCTTTGAGCAGGTGATCAGCAACTTGGTGGGGAATGCAATTCGTTATGTTCCCGAAGGGGGAAAAGTTTGGGTCACCACAAATGAATCGAACAACGACTTGATCATTACAGTCAATGATAATGGTGCCGGCCTTCCTATCGAAGACCTCCCTTACATCTTTGATCGGTTCTGGCGAAAAGAAAAATCCCGCTCACGTTTCACAGGTGGAACAGGACTGGGGCTGGCCATTGCAAAGCAACTCGTTGAAGCACAGGGCGGGAGAATTGAAGCGAAGAACCTGCCAGAAGGTGGGTTGCAAGTGGTAGTCAAATTTCAGAAATAAACCTGTTTGTGTAGAGCCAATGGAGTATAAAAACGGAGCAGGGCATTTATGCCCTGCTCCGTTCGATCATCAATTGGGCTTGATTGTTATGGCAGCGATGGATTCGCGTTTTGTACTAGTTCGAGCGCCATATCAGGGAACCATTGCCCGGCGGCCGGATCCATTACGCCACGCACTGGATCTGGCGATCCCGAAGAAGCCCAGCGATTGCACTGACCATCCGACTCGCCGGGGATTTTCACCCATAGATAGGCATCAATCAGCGTCAGACCTGTATTGGCAGTCGGTCGCAAGCCAAGACCGCGGTCGGGCGGATTGCACCAATCTTGCGCATCGCCGGCAGGGTGTGCTGGTGGAGTCCATGGACCTTGGCCGTTTCGACTGGTGTCGACCACGAAATGCTTAAGCAGTGACTCCGAATACCACCACGTCTGGCTCTCAACATTGTCGGTGTACCATTGGTCCGTGAGAGTCCAGGTGGAGAAGTCGTTCGGGTTCGCAGGAGAGTATTGGCTCGCGCACCATTCGGAGTGACCGTTACCCCAAGATGATGGATTTGATGAAAAGGCAATGCATTTTGCGACCCAGGTGCCATATTTCTGCAGATGAGAGTCCAAAACGTAATTGGACACGTTTAAGAAGAAGCCATCCGCGTTTGCGACGCCTGCCTGGATGAGGCGGTCGGCTGCATCACCGGCGCCCAACCATCCGCTGTGGGTGCCATCCAGGTAGACGTTTGTGCCTGAGTTCGCTTTGAGTTTATTAACCGCGTAGCTTAGCATTGCAAATCGATCCGCCGCGGCGGTCGCCTGATCGGCTTCTGTAGGCTGGCACCACTCATAGTTCGGATTGGTCACCCAAGTGTCGCGGTTCCCGAATGGATCGTACCAGGGAATGATGCCTAGGCTGTCAGGCTCAAGGATAACAACAGCTTTTCCAGAGCCGATGCCAGCTGCGAAACCATCGATCCAGGCCTTGTACTGTGCCACGCTGGTTGCACCACCGGCGCTGAACTGCGCACAATCACGGAACGGGATATTGTATGCGACGAGAACAGGAACCGTACCCTTGTCAGCGGCACGCTGAACCGTGCTCCGAACGTCCTGCAGAACAGTTTTGGGCGTACCTTTGGTGAACCAGACTGCCTGTGGAGTATTAATCATTTCCTTGATCAGGTTGACATCAGCCTTATCGCCACTGGAGGTTAGATCAGCGATCTGGTCTAGCGCGCCGTGGTTCGGCTTAACAACATAGAATTGGGTGTTAGTATCAAGCTTATTCTGCGGTTTTGCTAAAGCAGAGGCAGGTGCCAGTAGCACCATTAGAAGAGTAGTAACTAGTAGAAAATGTCTTAGGCTTCTTTTATTTGTCATTTCGTTTTCCTTTCGTCGTTTCTTTTCTTCTGTTTCTCTTGGTGAATTCCTAGAAACTATTTTTCGGCCGTGCACTTTTACTATACACTGAATCAGGGTTAGAAACAATAATAAAAAATTCCCATCTAAGGTGGATGGGAATTGAACTCATGTTTTGGATCTCCAAGATAACTTTAATTAATAGAAGATAAAGTCTTTAAAAAGGGGTTGATCTAATGGTTTGCGAATTACCAGACTAAGCCAGCATTTTTTGCGCGGCCTCGAACCCTCTCCGGAGGGCTTCATAATTCTTCGGCAGCAGGTGTTTGTGCCGCACGGGCAAGTGTCCTTCCAGTGCTTTTTCAACATCATTCAGACCAATTTCAGGCAATACTGTCAATAGTGCTCCCACCGCGACCATATTGAGCAATTTCTTATCACCGAGTTCTTCGGCGATTTCGTTGCATGGCACAAAGATGACGTTAATATCTTCGCGTTTGGGAGCGCGATCCACCATGGATTGATTGACGATCAATGTTCCGCCGCTTGCCAGGGTTTCTTCGCATTTGTCGAAGGATGGCAGGTTCAAGGCAATCGCCAACGGTGGATTCTTGACCAACGGCGAACCGATCTCTTCGTCTGCAATCACGACCGTACAATTGGCAGTGCCGCCGCGCATTTCGGGACCGTAGGAGGGAATCCAGGTAACTTCCCTACCTGCATCCATGGCCGCGTAGGCGATCACCTGACCACCGAACAAAACGCCCTGTCCACCAAACCCTGCGATCATGATTTCTTTTTGCATTATGACCTCCATGTCACACCGGCACTGGCGTCCGGTGCAAGTGTTGCGAGGAGCGTACCGGCGAAGCGATTTTCTATCTCACAAATGAATCTTCTCAGAAGATTTTCATCCCTTCCTTGGAGATTGCTTCGCGAAGAACGCTCGCAATGACATCAAATTTTTACCTGCGCCACGCCCGCCGCGACTTTATAATCGCCAAGCGGAAAAGCAGGCACCATATGTTGCTCTACAAACTTTAACGACTCGACCGGGGTCATGCCCCAGTTTGTCGGACATGTGGAAAGCAGCTCAACCATCGCAAAGCCGAGTCCACGCACCTGGGTTTCAAAGGCAAGCCGGATCGCCTTTTTTGCGAGCCGAATATTCTTCGGGTCATGTAAGGATCTGCGTACACAATAGCCAACGCCGTCGAGTGTGGCTAACATCTCAGCCATGCGAATTGGATAACCCTGAGTTTCTACATCGCGTCCATTTTGTGAAGAGGTTGTCTTCATACCGGGCAATGTAGTTGGAGCCATCTGTCCACCCGTCATGCCAAAGTTGGCGTTGTTGATGAAGATCACGGTTAAGTTTTCGCCACGCGCCGCCGCATGGACAATCTCGCCCATGCCGATCGAAGCGAGATCACCGTCACCCTGATAGGTGAAGACGATGCGGTCAGGCAGTACACGTTTGATGCCGGTTGCCATGGCAGGCGCGCGTCCATGGGGCGCTTCGACAAAATCGGTATCGAAATAATTATAGGCAAACACAGAACAACCCACCGGGGCCACGCCGATTGTCTTATCGATTACACCCATCTCTTTCAAAACTTCCGCAACCAATCTATGGGCTACGCCATGTGTGCAGCCCGGACAGTAATGCGTGGGTGTATCGGTGAAGCCTTCAGGTCGCTCGTAAACCAGATTATTGGGAGCTAATGTTGTCATCGTTTACCTCATTCCCAGCATGCGTTCATACCACCGATCGCGCGGATTGATATCTACCGATAAGGGCTCCGTAGCGATGCGTTGGATCTCACGCAGGATTTCGTCCGGAAGCGGCACCACGCCTCCCATACGTCCATAGAATTCGATGGGAGCGCGTCCCTTCACAGCTAAGCGGACATCTTCCAGCATTTGACCAGAATTCATCTCTGTCACCAGGAAGCCGCTCACGCGCCCCGCCAGCTGTTCAATGACCTCAAGCGGGAACGGGCTGACCGTGATCGGCCTCAACAAACCCACCTTGATTCCCTGCTGACGCGCCGTTCGCACCGCGGAGAGCGCCACACGTCCTGCCGTCCCAAAGCCAATGATGACAAACTGAGCGTCGTCGAGGAAATATTCCTTGTAGCGGACCTCGTGATCTTGAATAGCTCTCCAGCGCGCAATCTGCCTTAGGTTCATTTTCTCTTCTTGGATGGGATCCAGATAAATAGAGGTCAGGACGCGGCGTTCGCGCTTGCCCATGCGACCATCTGTTGCCCAATCCCAGTTGGCGCGTTGAAGGGGTTTCATTT
>DATFQC010000438.1:0-3326 GCA_035264425.1 Anaerolineales bacterium | reverse complement strand
AAGTCATTGCAGTACATGACGGAGTAGAGGCTCTGGATTTTCTCTTTTGCAGGAATACGTATGCTGACCGTGACCCTCATAATCTGCCTCAGTTGATTCTGCTGGACATCAAATTGCCGAAGATGGATGGGCTGGAAGTGTTACGCCATTTGCGTGCAAACCAACGTACTCATCTCCTGCCTGTTGTGATCCTCAGTTCTTCGAAAGAAGATGAGGATTTAATCAAAGCCTACAAAAATAGGGCGAACTCCTGCCTGCGCAAACCAGTGGACTTCACTCAATTCATGGAGTATATACGACAGCTTGGCTTGTATTGGTTGCAATTGAACGAAGCTCCTCCCAAATAAAGAATAGACAGTGAGATCCTCATGAAATCATCCTTTGTAGAGTGGTATCGTTCGGTTATCCTGCGCCCACGCCGTACCTTCAATTTTTAATTTAGAAAGCATGGAACAGGGATAAAATATACTCCATGCACATCTTTGGAGGAATTGGATGAAGGTAACTTCTAAATCTGCTGTAGGCAAAAACGAGGGGGAGGCCAAATCAAGCAAAATAAGCAGACGCGGGAACAAACAAACAAATAAAGCTTTGCCTGAAAGTGTAGCCCTATATCGAAAAACATTAGACAACCTGCTCGAAGGCTGCCAAATCCTCGGTCTTGATTGGCGCTATCTTTACTTGAATGCTACGGCTGAGGTGCATAACCACCGTCCCAACCAGGAACTGCTGGGCCATACCTATATGGAGATGTGGCCCGGGATTGAAGCCACACAAGTGTTCGCGGGGATCAAACGCTGTATGGAAGAACGCGTGCCAGTTCAGTTCGAAAACAGGTTTGCTTATCCCGATGGAGCAATTGGCTGGTTCAATCTCAGTGTTCAACCTATCCCGGAAGGGGTTTTAATCCTTTCGATGGATGTGACGGAGTACAAACGGGCCGAACAGCAAACCCGCCAAATGAATCGTTTGTATGCTACGTTGAGCCAGGTCAATCAAATGATCGTGCGTGTCAAGGATAGGGAGGATCTGTATCAATCCATCTGTGATATTTCTGTGCAATATGGCGAGTTCTCGCTGGCCTGGATCGGTCTTTTGGACGAAGCTTCGGGAGATGTCTGGCCAGTTGTAGCGAACGGATTTGATATTCGACAATGGCCTTTCCCAACCATTAACATCCATCATGGCGAATTGCAAAACGGTCTGGTGGCTACGGCCATCCGAATTTCACAGGTTGTGACGAGTGAGGATATTCAGACGGATCAAAGAACACAAGGGTTGCGTACTCAGAGCAACAATTATGGCTTCCATTCTTCGGCAGCTGTTCCATTTCGCCTGAGAGAAAAAACTATTGGGGTCGTAAGTCTAATTTCCAATCAAGTAGGTTTTTTCAAAGCAGAGGTGGAAACTCACCTGCTCGAAGAGCTGGGACTGGATATTTCCTTTGCATTGGATGCCATGGAAACCGAATTCGAGCGTAAGCAGGCAGAAGAAGCCCTACTTGAATCTGAAGAGCGTTTCTCCCAGGCGTTCTATCAGAGTCCCATTGGAATTGCACTTGTGGATCTGACCGATTTTACAATCCGCGATGTAAATAATGCCTTGCTGGATATGATGAAGCTTGTACGTGAGCAACTTGTCGGTCAAAATGCACTGTTATTGGATTTACAAATTGACTCGGATGTTCAAGCTGCAATTGGGAAAGAGTTGCAGGAAGATGGCATGTTTCGGAATAAAGAAGTGCGGTTGCACCTGCCTAGTGGAGAATTTCTCCATATACTCAATTCAGGTGCAGTGGTAACAATCGGAGGAAAGCTTCATAGTCTCACCTTAATACAAGATATCACCGAGCGCAAGCAGGCAGAGACACAACTACGATTCTATGCTTCGATTGTCGAATCCGCCCATGATGCGATCATTGGCAAGACACTGGATGGAATTATTATCAGTTGGAATCCGGGTGCGGAACGGCTCTACGGTTATAAGGCTAGAGATGTGATCGGCAAATCGCTGGCGATCATTGTGCCACCAGAGCGACCAGACGAGTTAGCATTCATCCTCGAAAATATCAAAAAAGGGAAACGAGTGGAGCATTACGAAACGGTTCGCCTGACGAAAGACGGCCGGCGAGTAGACGTTTCATTGACTGTTTCACCAATCTTGAATGATAAAGATCAAATAGCAGGTGCTTCCTCCATCGCCCGCGATATTTCTGAACGCAAGCGGGCAGAGGCACTACTCCGTGACAGCGAACAAAAGTTTTCCATCTTATTCGAAAAAACTTCTTTTGCGGTTTCGCTTTCGAGACTACCAGATGGCCACATCATAAATATCAACGAAGCATTTGAGAAAGTGTTTGGATACACAAAGCAGGAAGTGATCGGTAAAACTTCTCTGGAACTGGGGATCAACCCCGATTCTGAAGGTCGAGCACGCCTGCTCAGCGCGCTCGCTGAAGGTGGATCAGCACGCGATCAGCAGCTGGCCTTACGCACGAAATCCGGCGAAGAGCGTATTTTTTCCGTAAATGTAGATTTGGTGGATATTGGGGATCAGAAATATGCACTCAATATGACTCAAGATATCACAGAGCGCAAGCAGGCTGAAACGCAGATTGAATATCAGGCACGCCTGCTCGAAAATGTGAGGGATGCCATCATTGCGACTGACACGCAATTCAATCTAACAAGTTGGAATCACGCGGCGGAAGAGATGTATGGCTACCAGGCGGAAGAAGTTCTGGGGCACAAAGCACAGGATATTATCCGCTCGGAATTCAACGATACCCAGCGTGCGGCGGCGGTCCAGTCATTAAAAGAAAGCAGCTCATATCGAGCTGAAGTTCTCCAGTACCATCGGGATGGTCACTCATTTTGGGTGGATGGTAGTACATTTTTATTGAAAGAATCAAATGGACAAATCTACGGGTATGTCAGCATAAACCGCGACATTACCCAGCGCAGGCAGGCAGAAAAGCAGATACGACGTCAACTGAGATATCTAAATGCCCTGAGGATGATCGACATCGCTATCAGTTCCAGTTTTGATCTGGATGTCGTTCTGGATGTTGTCTTGGAACAAGTCCTGTCCCAGTTGGGTGTGGATGCGAGCGCTCTTCTGTTATTTAATGGTCAAATGCAGACAATCGAATATGCAGCCAGCCGTGGGTTTCGCTCGGATGCCCTCCAACATACTCAGTTGAAATTGGGTGAAGGCTTTGCAGGCAGAGCGGTCATTGAGCGCAAGACCATTCATATTTCGAATTTAATGCAAACAGGCGGCAAACTCGCCACTTCCCTACTGCTGGAACAGGAATCATTCATCGA
>DATFQC010000437.1:0-11152 GCA_035264425.1 Anaerolineales bacterium | reverse complement strand
AACCCGTGCCATCAAGGCGGCGTTTGCTGAGAAGGCGTACGGAATTCCTGTATCATCCACCAAATCGATGACCGGACATATGATGGGTGCCACAGGCGCGTTGGAGGCGATCTTCTGTGTGAAGGCTGTGCGCGAGGGCATTCTCCCACCAACCATTCACTACGAGACGCCCGATCCTGAATGTGATTTGGATTACATCCCGAACGAAGCGCGTGAGAAGAAGATCGATTTAGCGATCAGTAACGCATTCGGCTTTGGAGGGCATAATGCCGTGCTGGCCATACGAAAATATATTTAAATTAGTAATGGCAGCTCCTGCTTGTGAATATCAAAAATGCGTGCTATAATCGGCCGTCGCCTAAAATTGTGCCACCTAAAGATCCAGACCACGAGGCTATTAATTTCGTGAGCTAGGGTAAAAGAAATCATAAACGTAAGGAAGAAAGATAATGACAGATATCATCAAGGCTCTCGAAGCCAAACCGAACGAAAAAATTCCCGCCGTAAAAGCTGGCGATAACGTCAGTGTACATGTCAAGATCAAAGAAGGTGACCGTGAACGCATTCAGGAGTTCAAAGGCACAGTCATTCGGATGCGCAAAGGTGGCAATGATCATTCCATCACGGTGCGTCGTATGGCTTCCAATGGCATTGGTGTAGAGCGCACATTCCTGCTTCGCTCTCCCCGGATTGACAAAGTTGTGGTCGAGCGCCATAGTGTTGTCCGTCGTGCCCAACTTTATTTCATGCGGCAGCGCACAGGCAAATCGGCCCGGCTCAAACAGAAGTTTGACTAATAATGAGTATCAGACCCTCAAGGTTGAGAAACCTTGAGGGTCTTTTTTGTTTTACAATTACGTTATGAAACCACTTATTGGAATTACTACTAATCAATCCCAAAATGCATATGGGCAGCCGACTATTATGCTTATGCAGTCCTATGTTAATGCCGTGATTCAGGCAGGGGGCGTGCCTGTTCTCATCCCTTCACTCATTGCAGAAGATGGATGGGATGCACTCTATTCCCGACTGGATGGGATTCTCTTTTCTGGTGGGGGAGACATTGGCCTCGAACATTTCCCTGGCGAACCGCATCCCCGGATCGACGATGTGGACCTGGCGCGTGACTCCATTGAATTGAATCTGGTCCACGCTGCCTCGTCAGATGGGAAACCGTTTCTTGGTATTTGCCGCGGTTGCCAGGTAGTAAATGTGGCTCTCGGCGGAACGCTCTACACCCACATCGCCGATCAACTTCCTAACGCACTCGATCATGATTACCCTGGTAACAAGCGAACCATCCTTGTGCATGACGTCAAAATTGAAGAAGCCACGCATATCGCTGAGATCTATGGTGAACCAATTATCCAGGTGAACAGCCTCCACCACCAGGGACTCAAAGAAATCGGACCCTCGTTGCGCGTGGCGGGATACTCCCCGGATGGACTGGTTGAGGCCATCGAATTGCCTGATCATCCGTTTGGCCTCGCGGTGCAATGGCATCCTGAATGGCTGACAGATCAAGAACCCACGAGAAATTTGTTCAGGAAGTTTGTGGAAGTGGCGGGGAAGTAAATTATCTATTCCCTTTCCATGAAATTGAATTCTAACTACCCAAACCCAATCGGCATCTTCGACTCTGGCGTTGGTGGGATTTCTGTTTTACGTGCAATTCGTGAGCAGATGCCTGCCGAGTCGGTCATCTATTTTGGGGACCAGGGACATATCCCCTATGGACTGCGCACTATGGAGCAGATTCGAAATTTTTCAGAGGCCATCACCGGTTTTCTGCTGGCGCAGGATGCAAAGATTATTGTTGTTGCATGCAATACGGCCTCTGCTGCGGCTCTGAAGTATTTGCGTCAGAAGTTTCCAACTATTCAATTCGTCGGTATGGAGCCGGCAGTCAAGCCAGCGGCAGAGCATACTCACACACGCAAGGTTGGGGTGCTAGCAACCCCAGCCACATTTCAAGGTGCGCTGTATGCTTCGGTTGTCGAGCGATTTGCCAAGGGCGTGGAGTTATTTCAGAGTACTTGTCCAGGCCTGGTGCAACAGATCGAGCAAGGAAATTTAGAGGGCGAAGAAACCCGTCGAATTTTGGAAGACGCTCTCCTACCAATGCTTGAAAAAAAGATCGATACCGTTGTGTTAGGGTGTACTCATTATCCATTTGTGATACCGTTCATTCAACAGATCGTGGGCGATAACGTCCGAGTGATCGATCCTGCGCCCGCAGTTGCCAGACAGACCGGACGTCTGCTTGAGGCAGGAGGAATGAGAACGCCATCGAGCTCAAAAGGCGAAGTCAAATTTTATACATCAGGTGATCCCGCTGCGCTCACTTTACTTTTGCCGGTGTTATTGGGAGAAAATGGGGAAATTGAAAAAGCTGACTGGCTAAATGACAGACGGATAAAGTTGACACAGAGTTATTAAGTCAAAGACAATTCCTAACTTTTTCTCATCTGTGTCTATGCAACTCAATAGCTATTGTTTACAACGCCCACGCTAACATCATCCCGAAGATAGCGATAATAACTCCCAAGTGCAAAAACAAATTACTGCCAGTGACGACATTCAGGCCAAAGATGAACGGCAGGATGAAATTGATAATTACCAGCAAAATACCAAGCAATGGCAATAGCCCTTTGCGACGGGCGAAATAGTTTGATGCGTTGTCAACCAGCCTCGAGAGCCATTTCATAATTCGTCCTCTTCGTCTGCGGGTTCGTGATGATTTGCCGAAGCGACCTGCCAATCGCTGAACTGCGCCAACAAGCGCCCAGGAATGCGTCCCTGCATGAGTACACCACCACGACCGTGCTCAATGCGCTCAATCTGCCCAGCCTCATGGAACAATGAGATTAACGCGCCCTGCTGATACGGAAGCCGTACCAGGATTGGCGCATAGGTTTCATAAAGTTCTTCCTGGAGGAGCGCTAGCAAATCTTTCACGCCATTTCCATCCAGAGCAGAAATGGTTACTGCCTTCGAAAAATTACTCACTACATTTTTTGCGGACTCTGGGTCTCGTAGTTGATCTACCTTATTCAAAGCGGTAACAATTGGGATGTGTTTTGCACCAAGTTCGTTGAGTGTTTGCTGGACAGATTCAAATTGGTTTAACGCGTTGGGATGGGAAATATCCACAACATGCAGCAGCAGGTCGGATTCGACGATCTCCTCCAGCGTGGCATGGAAAGCTTCGACCAGGGCTGTCGGCAATTTCTGAATAAACCCAACCGTATCTGTAAAGAGAGCCTGATAGCCGCCCGGAAGCTCCACACGGCGGGTCGTCGGGTCAAGGGTGGCAAACAATTGATCAGCAACGTACACATCCGATTTTGTGATCTTATTTAACAGTGTAGACTTGCCTGCATTGGTATAACCAACCAAGGCAACGGTCGGGATGCGGGAGCGTTTACGTTGAGCGCGATATCTCATGCGATGTGCGCGGACTTTTTCCAATTCCTTCTTGAGATGGGAAATACGTTTACGAATCGCACGCTTGTCTACTTCTAATTGTGTTTCACCTGGACCGCGTAAACCTACACCCCCTGTTGAACCCGCGCGTCCACCACCGCCACCTGCCTGTCGCTCGAGGTGTGTCCATTGACCGGTGAGGCGTGGCAGATAATACTCGTACTGCGCCAATTCAACCTGTAACATGCCCTCACTTGTATGAGCGTGTTGCGCGAAGATATCCAAAATGAGCGCGGTGCGATCAAGCACACGGACGTTTCTGCCCATGATTTCTTGTAATTCGCGTTGATGGCGTGGGGAAAGCTCGTCGTCGAAAATGATCACTTGTGACAGAGTCTCTTCAACGAGAGTTTTTAACTCATCGACCTTGCCGGGTCCGATGTAGGTCTTTACGTGGGGGCGATCCAACTTCTGGGTCAGCTCACCAACCACATCAAGCCCGGAAGTATTCGATAATAAAGCCAACTCAGCTAACGAATCAGATAAGGGCAGGAATGATTTCTGTTGGTAGAGATCTACGCCGACGAGGAAAGCACGTTCCCGTGGTGCACGGGTGGATTGAAGAATCTTTTTAGACATTTAATCTATTCTTTTCGTTAAATACCTTTACTGGATGACAATAATTAGGCTGGCAAATAGTCACTTTACTCCACCATTTCTTCATTCTTGTTTTTTCCGAGTGTATCAAACAACTTAGTCATTTTTGGGTCAGGTGACTCAGTCCGATCCGGGATCAGGATATGAAAGGTGGAACCCGGGTTTCTTATTTCATCATAACCTGGCGACTCGACCCAAATAGTGCCACCATGTGCGCCGAGAATACCGCGCGCGATGGGAAGGCCCAGGCCGGGGCCACCGCCCTTAAATTTTGTTTTGCCACTGGAATGCAGATCCACGCGTCCCAGTTGCCCAAACTTCTCAAAAATTGCCGCTTGGTCTTCGGCTGAAATACCAATGCCTGTATCAGAAATCGTTACCTCAATAAAGCCTGATAGCTTTCTTCCGTCAATCGTGATGATTCCACCATCGGGCGTATATTTTATCGCATTATTAATCACATTTCGCACGGCTTGCATGATTCGTCCTGCATCAATATAGACCCATTGCTTGTTCCCATCAAATTCTTTGATATGCAAAGTGAGCTTTCTGACACTCAGAATTGGTTCAACTTCCAGATACAACGCATCTAACATTTGCGCCACCTGCATAGGCTGGAAGTTTAACTGGAGGAGATCATTATCGATCATCGAGACATCAATCATATCTTCGACGATCCCACGCAGGCGGTCAATGCCGGTGTTCATGCCAGCCAGCAGGCTATCCAGATTCGTACCTTTCCCTTGCTGCACAAGATCTTCCATCATGGATGCATAGCCTTCAATTAGCGTGATCGGCGTTTTCAGTTCGTGAGCTGCCACCGAAATAAAGGCAGACTTACTCTTGTCAACCCGCGCCATTTGTTTTTGTACTTTTTCCATTTCTTTGGAAATATGTGCCACGCGAGTTTCCATTTCATAGCGTGCAACGACTTCTAGGCCGTACGTGTAGATAGGAATAACTGCCGCTAAAAGGTCAAGCGCCTGTTGTTTTGTCAGTATTTCACGAGAGACCTGGATCGTAAGCGCAATCAGACGGTTAATCAAAAATGAAACCTGATAGGGCTCCTCTTCAAGCTCGGTTTCGGTGGATGATTTTGCCCAGTCCAGCAGGATGGAATCCATCCAGGCGGGATCTCCGGTTGTAATGGACTGGTCAAGCAGATCAAAGAAGCGTGCCAACTGTTCCTCGAAACCGACGCGCACCTCCATGCCACGTGCAAGTTCCTGCCCTGCACGTGCGATCCATACTGGCCGAATTTTTGCCAGGACTTTTTGAATGAGTGTTGTGATTGTTTTCTTTGGCATATTTCCAGTCACGCGTGTAGCGTGGCCGCAACATCATTTTATCAGGGTTGCCCACTTTGTTGCATTACCCACGTTCGCAGTGTCTCTCCGACGGTTTGTAAACTCTCTGCAGAAACCTTATCTGGCGTATCTTGCACCGTATGCCAATAAGGGTAATCGAAATCAATAATATCAACAGCTGGGATGCCTGCCTCCAAAAACGGAGTGTGATCATCTTCCATTGAATATTTATCTTCGGGGATAAATCTATTTTCGTATCCTAATCCCTTTGCCGCGGTCCAAATTTCATCGGTCAAATCGGAGTTTGAATTCCGTTCTTTATAAATATTCAAGTCTGCATCACCAATCATATCCACGACGACTGCTGCGCGCGGTTGAACAGGATTATTCTTCACAAATTCACGTGAGCCTAGGATCCAATCCCAACTTTCGATATTACCATTATCTTCTGTGTCAAAAAAAACGAGCCAGACGGAAAGGGAATCTTTTGGAAACGAGCGCGCAAGTCCCAGCAAAACTGCGACGCCAGATGCACCATCATTTGCGCCCGGCACATAATGGGTATGTTGAGTGGGGTCAGGATCTTGGTCTGCAAACATCCTTGTATCGTAGTGCGCGCCAATGATGATCTGTGGCGGCTCGTTGCTTCGCTTTGCAACGATATTATTAACAGGATGTCCTAATGCTTCAGATTTCTGAATTTCTATTTGCCAACCTGCGGATTCCATTTCCGTTTGTATCCATTCCTGGACCTTGGCATGGCCGTCTGTCCCGGGCACACGCGACCCAAACGCGACTTGAGTCCGAACATCCGCGTAGGCGCGTTGACCGTCAAATTTGGCGGGTGCAGTTGTCGGCTGAGCAAGAAATGAATAGATATACCAGCCAATCGCACCGAGTAATAACGACCCAATGATCGACAAGTAAAGTGCAATGGATTTTTTGGTCAAGCTTTAATTTCACTTTCGTCAAGCACTTGGCTTAGCGTATGCGACAAATCTGCCAGTGAGCGTTCCGCATAGATCTTGCCGCGCTCGCGCTTTCCGATTTTTGTGTCTGTATCAAGGGGCGGGAGAATTCCAAAATTGGCTTTCATCGGCTGAAAATCCTTGAGATCTGCATGGGTGACATAATGACATAATGCGCCAAGCATGGTTGTCTGGGGAAGAGTAATCAGTTCTTCATGATGATACAAACGTGCGCTGTTGATGCCTGCAAGTAACCCAGTTGCAATGTTTCCCATATAGCCTTCGACACCTGTGATCTGGCCTGCAAAGAAAAGATCTTCGCGCTGAATGTGTTGTAGTGTCGGGCGGAGAAGCTTTGGTGAAGCGATAAACGTGTTGCGATGCATTTGTCCATAATGCATAAACTCAGCATTTTCCAACCCAGGAATAAGACGAAGCACGCGCTTTTGCTCTGGATATTTGAGGTTGGTTTGAAAACCAACCAAGTTATAAAGGCTTCCTGCCAGATTATCCTGACGCAACTGCACAACCGCATACGGTCGTTTGCCAGTCCGCGGATCTCTGAGTCCAACGGGACGCATGGGGCCAAAAGCCAGTGAGTCAATGCCACGTTCTGCGATAATTTCGACCGGGAGGCAACCTTCAAAAAAGTGACCGGCCTTGACACCAGTTTTGATCGCTTCTTCAAACGAACGTAATTCAATCCGTTCCGCCTTTAGAAGCTCGCCAACAAATGTGTAATATTCTTCATAGCTAAGCGAACAGTTAATATAATCCCCTTCATCTTGTTCACCCGTTCCATAGCGTGATGCCCGGAATGCAATATCCATGTTAATGGAATCAGCGTGGATGACAGGTGCAATGGCATCAAAGAAAAAGAGATGTTCTGCACTACTCAGTGCTGCAATGGATTTTGAAAGCGCCGCAGAGGTAAGAGGTCCACTCGCAATGATGGCCGGCGTTGCCGGAATATCCTTAACTTCTTCACGTATGATTTGGATGTTCGGATGAGCTTCGAGCCGGTCAGTAACGAGCCGCGCGAAAAGCTCTCGGTCAACCGCGAGGGCACCACCGGCAGGCAGAGACGCGGATTCTGCGCATTGGAGCAGTATCGAACCCAGCAATCTCATTTCATTTTTAAGCAACCCTGAAGCTCTGTCGGGAAGATTCGAGCCTAGAGAATTCGAACAGACGAGTTCAGCCAGATTGTGAGTCTGATGTGCGCCTGTCTGTACCGAAGGGCGCATTTCATAGAGTTGAACGTTAAGTCCACGCTGGGCAGCCTGGAAAGCGGCCTCACTTCCAGCCAGGCCTCCGCCGATTACAATTAAATCAGTCATAAATTGATTTTACCATTTGAGCAATAGGCAGATGCGTTTCGCGCAGGCAAAGTGTGTGTGCTGTATAATTAAGGAGATGCCAACTCTTCCAACCATTGAGAATCAGCTAAAAGAGGCCAGTCAATTGACAAATACGGTCTGGGCCGCGCTGGTGGAGCGCGAGGCCGGGAAATGGCGTGTACTTGCCAATTTCCATCTTGCCAAAAAGACTCATCCTGCATTGCTAAAGTTTCTGAGCAGGACAGAAGTGGATTCGTGGCTAAGTGGCGCTCTGAGTGGAGGCCAAAGCCGTTCGGTCTCCCTGCCTGAGGCCAGCAAATTAGAAGCAGGACGGTTATTTGCCTTTCCCTTGCTGGGTGGATCACGTGTGGTGCTTGCGGGAGCGACTCAACTAACGAATGAGGCACAACGTCTGTGGCGCCTGCTTATTTCTGCAATGCAAGTAGAAGTGCCCAGGGTTGATATCTCTCCTTCATCCTCGGTTGCAGCCTCTTTGCTGGTACCTGACCTGGACTCGGAGAGTCCCTATGATCTGCCGCGGGCATTGGACCGCGCGCTGGCCTCCTTTGTGCGCCTTGTTACAGTACAAGGCGGATGGCTTGCGGTGCGCCGCGGTGATACCCTTGAGATCCATGCGCAATGGAATGCGCGAGCCTGTGAAGATCTCGTCCTTTCCATGGATGGAAATACTATCTTGCGCCGCTTAAATCGCAACCTGACACCGATGGTTATTCACCGCGACAATCCACTGTGGATGGAGATTCCACATAAAGGTTTGAAGTCGAGCACAAAGCTATGGATTTGTATCCCTTTGATCATTGGCCAACGCCTTATTGGCGTACTCACGTTATGGCGGACGGCTGCATTTAAGAACGATGAGTGGAATCGATTAATTGACATGGCTACTCAAATCGCACCCGCCATTGAAACGATCATTACCTTTGCAGAAATGGCAGGTCATTTGCGTCGTCTGGCAACATTGAATGATTTTGCTCTCACTGTTTCTTCCGGTCGCAATCTCGATCAGATAGCTCGGCATATGTTCGCTCTGCTCTCACGCTCCTTTGGAACAGAACTCATCATTCTTTATTTGCTTTCCTCCGATAATCGTTTGTTGAATGAGTATCGCACGAGTGAAGGCAATATGATCTCCTCTGTGCAGAGTGCAGACGAGCACAGAGTTGCTCCTTTATTATCCAGCAATCAACTGACGCGATTGGGCGAAATTACGAATGATGTTCAATTACCGTTATATAACAAGGTATTGTCTGGACTTTATGTCCCTTTGCGATTCCGAGGCCAGACGATTGGCGTATTATGTGTGGAAAGTTTGAGAAGCGATGCGTTTAATTTATATGATGAAAATTTAATTGTTGTCATTGCCAGCCATCTTGCTAGCCTTGCCGATTACACGCGCCTACGCGAGGAAGCAGAAGGACGTGCTCGTAACCTTGGGCTTATTCATGAAGTGGTCCAACAGGTTATTGGTCTTACTAATCCCCATGAAGTAGCCGAGATCACATCCGATCTTCTTGCTCGATATTTTGCGTATGAACTTTGCTCAGTTTTCATCGCGGATGAAAAAGGGGATCTGACGATCGGTGGATTTGGCGGCACGAGTCAAAACGTTGTCAAACGGGCCATGAAATCATTTGAATATCCGCTCATTGGCGGGATCACCGGTCATGTTTTTGATACCGGCGAGAGCGTAGTGGTAAACGATGTTTTACAGGATCATCGATATCGTTCGATCAAGGGCTGGCAAGCGGGCTCTGAGATGTGTGTTTCGATCCGTGAAGGAGAAAAAATTCTGGGAATTGTGGATGTGGAAAGCAGCTCTCGCAATGCCTTCACTCATAATGATTTCATTGCCATGGAATCTCTCGCTGGAATCCTTGCCAGCGTAATCACAAACGCCGATCAATATCAACGGCTGCAGGTGATGATCAGTCAGCTGCGTTCCACCCAGGTTGAGCTACGTGCTCGTATGGAAGCGCAGCGCTCCGCGGAAAATCGTCTTGTCCAGGCTGCAAAACTGGCCGCGGTCGGTGAAATGGCAGCAGGAATTGCCCATGAATTGAATAACCCGTTAACCTCCGTTACTGGCTTTGCAGAATTAGCCCTGGATGATATTCCAGAGGGTAGTGAGACGCGCAAAGACCTGGAGATTGTGATGCGCGAGGCGATCCGTGCCAGGGATGTAGTGCGCCGTCTTCTTGATTTTGCAAGGCAAAGCGAGAGTGAACGTGCCCGCGCCTCCTTGAACGACGTAGTCGATGATGTCGTTGCGTTGAGTCGGCATCTCATCCGTACCAGTGGAGTAACATTAAAGCTTGAGCTCGAAAAAAATCTTCCCTGGATTCTGGTGGACATAAATCAGATGAAACAGGTTTTACTAAATCTCATCCATAATGCTTTGCAAGCCATGCCAGCTGGCGGCGAAATGATTATTGCGACGGAATCGGCATATCGCGATGGACGCGATTGGGTAATTGCTTCCGTTTGCGACACAGGTGTAGGAATACCAAAATTGGACCAAGCCCGTATTTTTGAACCGTTTTATACGACAAAAGGTAATCAAGGCGGAACTGGTCTAGGGCTTTCTGTCACTTATGGAATTGTCACCGATCATGGGGGGCAAATAGAGGTTGAAAGCCAGCCAGGCGCCGGATCCAAATTCACAGTTTGGTTGCCCCAATAGCGGGTGGAAACTATGGAATCGACTTCAGTTCTTGTCATAGATGATGAGCCTGGTATAGCGCTCCTATGCGATCGTATTCTGAGCCGGGCCGGCTATGATGTAATCTCTGAGACAAATCCACATACAGCCATCGAAGATCTCCAACAAAAGCGCTTTGATCTGCTTTTGGTTGATATTCGGATGCCCGAAGTAGATGGCTTTGATGTAATTTCCCGTGCTCAGATGGTTCAACCTGATATTGCTGTCTTGGTGATGACGGGTTTCGGCACGGTCGAAACGGCTATTCGTGCATTGCGTCAAGGGGTGGATGGTTTGTTATTGAAACCATTTAAACAAAGTGAAGAACTTCTTCAGGCTGTGCGGCAGGCACTGACAGATAATCAGCGCAAGCGTGATACGGCCCGAGTTTCTGCCTTGCGTCCATTGTTCAACGTTACTGAAACACTTTTCGCGGAGACAAATCGGGATCGATTGCTGGACCTGATTGTTACGGCGATCTGTGATCATTTGAATTGTTCGAATGTTGCTTATTATCAGGTTGAGAATGGAAATGTCGCTGTGGTTGCCCAACATGGCAAGGTTCTTCAGGTAGACGCATCCAATTTTGCCGCCCAGCTCATCAGCCGTGTGGATGCTGATGGCGATCCGATTGTGATCAATTCCACTGGCCCTGGGGAGGCGGACACGCAAGCACTCCTCTCTACACTGGGTCTTGGTACAGCTATCCTTATACCGGTCGCGCGTTCAAATCTG
>DATFQC010000436.1:0-3899 GCA_035264425.1 Anaerolineales bacterium | reverse complement strand
CGAAGATCATACGCGCCCGCGACTTACCAGAGCATTGTGTCATTTGTTTTTTCAGAGAAGTGATTGATAAAATAATCGCTGAGCATAATGCAAAAATCAGAGTGGAAAACCGCTGGGAGGATGGTCCCCACCATATTTACGAGATCTCCTACCAAAATCAACGTTTGGCTTTCTTTCACCCGGGTGTGGGTGCGCCCATTGCGGCCGGCTTGCTCGAAGAAGCGATTGCCTTTGGCTGTCGAAAATTCATTGCCTGTGGCGGCTGCGGTGTTCTCGAAAAGGACATGGCAGTTGGCCATATTGTCGTGGTATCGGGGGCAATTCGTGACGAAGGTGTTTCTTATCATTACCTTCCGCCTGGCCGGGAAGTGATCGCAAATACCAGTGTAGTGAGTGTGTTAGTGAATCTCTTAGACGGGCGTGGGATTCCGCATCGGGTTGGGAGAACATGGACCACAGATGCACCCTACCGTGAAACCGCAAATAAGATCGCCCGGCGAAGAGAAGAAGGCTGCCTCACCGTAGAAATGGAAAGCGCGGCGCTGATGGCAGTGGCTCAGTTTCGTAATGTCACTTTCGGACAAGCCTTATATGGGGGAGATGATTTGAGTGGAATCGAATGGGATAACCGTCAATGGCAATCGCGAAAAGATATACGCGAAAGTCTTTTCTGGCTATGTGCAGATGCTTGTCTACTCCTGTGATCTATGAAAATATGTAATTATTCGAGACGAATATTTTGAGCTTGAAAACTCGTCTATACTGAACACGCTTGAACCATAGCATCTCGCGTAATCCCAGAGTCAAGAGGCAAATATCCGTTTGTTAAAATTATTGGACAACCTGATAAATTTGTCTCTCTGGCAGAAACATTGCCATCACGACCATTCCTAATCCCACCAGCCCAAGGATGAATCCCTCAATCACAACCGCGGCAAGCATCTGACGCGCAACCGCGCTGGTTGTCTCTCCAATGCTGGCTGCCAGGATAGGTGGAATAAAAATCGTTCCCTGGTTTTGGATCAGCAGTTGAAGAATCCATCCAATCAGGGGTGCTCCAACCAATGCGGTAAACACACTGATCACACCTGTGATTAGTGTGGGCCAGCCCCACCAAATGAGCCACTCTCTGAGAGTTCGTACCGCGAAAATAGCAATACCAAATAAAAATAACAACGGAATAAATGGCGTTAATTTAATGGCAGAGCGGACCGCGTTCAATTTCAGGCGCGGGTCACTTGGTGTATTGCTAGTTGTACCTGGAATGAAAGCCAACTGATCCGGAATTAACGATGTCATTGCCTGCAACTGCGTTTGGATGAACGGCGCCATTAATCCCATCGCTTCTTCTGGTGGATTGCATAGAATCACCTGTCCTCCCAGAAGTCCAAGCGCCATTTGGGTGAGTTGATCAGCGGTACATTGTGGCTGGAGGCTTAAGAATTGCCTCACCACTTGAAGACCGGATTCTCCCACCAGGTGTGTTTTTACAGGAACGAGAGAAATGACAGCCGAATCCGTTTTACCATTCAAATAATCAAAGGTTGAATCCAGCGCGTTATCAGCCAGCACTTTCAGTTCTTCAGGTGGTAAAAGAGTTGTGAGGTTAACCTGCCAATTTTCAACGGTTAAGGCTTTGAGAAGTGGAATCGCGTTCGGATTCTCGGCAATGGAGGTTGTTAACATGGATGCCAATAGCGCGGGGATGCGCTGATAAAGCCCCTGATCTGTAAATGCCTGTTTATACGTTTCTGACGAAAAGGCTTTTCGTTCGATGTTGAAGAGAAGTAAAACGACGACGCTGCTTATGATGAACAGCAGGGCACAAAGTAACGCAAAAAATTTTCCAAGGGTTTGCACGATTAGGTTTCACTCACAATATCTATATAATCCTCGGTCACAGTTTCACCACTGGATGCACCCAGGACGGAGAGCAATTCACGTGCCAGTTCAGCTTTTCGTTCAGCGTCCTTGCGACTCCAGGTGCGGCTCTTGATTTCAAGGTAGTAGCCGAGCTGAGGTTCTTTCATCTGATCGAGGTTGACAAAGAATTCAGTGTCCTTGTATTGGATCAGCCAGCGCTGGCGATCCTTCTCAATGGCGATCTCAGATTTGGGTTTGAAATATTCACGATAAAATCGCAGGGATTGGGAGGCGGGCGCGATGAAACGACTGCGCGACAATAACACTTCTTCGAACTTGCCTTCGCGCTTCAGACCGATCAAGGTCAATCTTGCACGGACGTTCGTCACAAGATTTCTGACATCATCCATGAAGTCATCTTCACGATAACGCAGGCGTCCTTCCGAGGGTTCATCGAAGAAGAAATAGACATCATGTTCACGGTAATGTCGCCGGCGGACGACGTCAATTTCGGGTTGGCTCAGCGCGTGGATGACTGAGTCTGGCTCTGTCAGTTTGGCTTTGACCTGCACCTCAAACGTTTCCTGTTCCAGCGAACCGCCCAACGCGATCAGCTTCGACAGGACGGATTGCTCGCGTTCGATCAGGAATGCATCGATCTTTTTCGCGATCTCTGCGGCTTGCGCGAGCAATTCATCTTCTTTCAGAGTCAGCAATTGGTGCTCGCGCATTAGCCATTTCCCATTGACCATTACATCGCTGACATCCGTGGACTTGCTCGCATACACGATCTGTGAATAGGGGTTGTCCGCCGAGCGCTTGAAGGAAGGGGAGTTGTGCACCGGCGATACATCGACCAGGATCAGGTCAGCGCGTTTGCCGGTTTGAATGGAACCGGTCAGGTGTCCGATGTGGAGCGCTTGTGCCCCGAGCCGGGTTGCCATAAGTAATGCCCAGGGCGCTGGCAAAGAGGTTGGGTCATTCGTCACGGCTTTGGCGATGAACGCAGCCAGGCGTACTTCTTCGAACATATCCAGATCGTTGTTCGAGGCGGGACCATCTGTACCGATGCCCACATTGAGTCCAGCTTCCAGCATCTTTATGACCGGCGCGAACCCCGATGCAAGTTTAAGATTCGATGACGGATTATGTGAAATTCCAGCGCGGGCGTGCATCAGGGTGCGGATCTCCCCTGTGTCCACATGCACACAATGGGCCGCGATGACTTTTGCTTCGAGCAAGCCCTGTTTCTTCACATAAGGGATTACCGGGATCCCATTCTCATTACGCATGTTTTCCACTTCGAAGGCAGTTTCAGCAAGATGAGTGTGCAGCGGCACATCGAACTCTTTGGCAAGATCGGCGGTGGCACGCAGGATTTCTGCCGTGCAGGTGTAGGGTGCATGCGGCGCAACTGCCGGAACGATCAAGGGATGATCCTTCCAGCGTTCGATGAACTCACGCGCCATCTGTAAAGAATCTTCGTAGGAGGCCGCGTCCGGCGCCGGAAATTTCATCACCGTTTGCCCACAGACCGCGCGCATGCCGGCGTCCGCGGCAGCTTTTGCAACATCCTCTTCAAAATAATACATATCATTGAAGGTTGTCACCCCACTGCGGATTTGCTCCGCGCAAGCCAGTAACGTTCCCAGGCGGACAAATTCGGGCGAAACAAATTCGCGTTCGACAGGCATCATGTAGCCCATCAGCCAGACGTCAAGGCGCAGATCATCCGCAAGGCCGCGTAAGAGGGTCATTGGCACATGGGTATGGGCGTTGATGAGACCTGGCATGAGGGTTTTATGATTGCAATCGATGGTCTCTTGCGCGGAATATTCTCTTTTAATTTCCTCTTCGTATCCCACCGCGATAATGCTGTCGCCCTTAACCGCCACGGCTCCCGGAAAATATTGAGTTAAATTCTCATCCATCGTCAGGATGAGAGCGTTAGAAAGGATGATGTCAGCTTGTTGCGTCATTCGTTCTCCTTTGATGATAGAAGTAGGGACGACCCGCTAATATTAAATCCTAAATAA
>DATFQC010000435.1:0-4264 GCA_035264425.1 Anaerolineales bacterium | reverse complement strand
ACCAGCGGTGTCTTAATAAAATGTCACAAGCTCTCTATCGAAAATATCGACCAAAAAAATGGGACGAAGTTGTGGGGCAGGATCATGTCGTTACTACCCTTAAGCATGCCATTGCAGCGGACCGCGTTGCGCATGCCTACCTTTTCGCGGGTTCACGTGGAACGGGAAAGACGACTCTCGCGCGCCTTCTCGCGAAAGCGGTGAATTGCACAAATCTCGATCCTGCGAAACGACCGGACAACGAGTGCGAGAACTGTAAAGCGGTCAACGAGAATCGATTTCTTGATCTCATCGAAATCGACGCGGCCTCAAATACGTCTGTTGACGATGTTCGCGACCTGCGCGACAAAATCAACTTTTCACCTTCGCAGGGAAAGTATAAAATTTACATCATAGACGAAGTCCACATGCTTTCAACGGCAGCATTCAATGCATTGCTCAAAACACTTGAGGAGCCGCCGCCCCACGCTATCTTTGTTTTGGCAACAACTGAAATTCATAAAATTCCTGCAACGGTCTTATCGCGCTGTCAGCGTCACGAGTTCCGTCGCGTGCCTGTGGATGAGATCGTAAAGCAGCTCAAAATGATCATCAAAGCCGAAAAGATCCAGGCAGATGACGATGCCCTGATTCAAATCGCGCGCCAATCTGCGGGGGGGATGCGTGATGCGATTTCTCTGCTCGATCAGCTTTCGTCCATGGGCGAGAAGATCACTCTCGCTCTGGCGCAAACGGTGCTCGGCACGGCTACAAGTCAAACCGTGTTGGATCTTATCTCGTCTGTTACGGATCACGATCCGGCTCATGGGCTAGAAACCATTCATAAGGCTTTGGATGCTGGTGCCGATCCGCGCTCACTGGCGCGTCAGATTGTAGAATATCTGCGCGGTCTCATGCTCATCCAAATGGGCAATGCCAATCAAGTCGAAGCCACGGCTGATGTCAGGAAGCAAATGCAATCTCATGCCAGATCGTTTTCAACGAGCGATGTCCTACGCATGATGAAAGTTTTCAACACAGCTGCGACGGATTTGCGCGGTGGCTGGCAACCTTCTTTAAGTCTGGAACTTGCACTCGCAGAAGTTTTAGATGGTCCGTCCGAATCTCCTCAAATCGCCGCGCCGCCTCACGCGAAGCCTCAGCCTGCTTCCGCTTCCCAAACAGAAGCCAGGCCTCACACTTCCGCGCAGAGCGGAGAGTCGAAACCGGCTGGCGAAGCGCATACACCTGAAAGGTCGGAACTCAGCGCGGGTGATGTCCTCAAAGCATGGAAGCATTTGTCTTCCTCTCTGCCCAAGGCGCAAGCCAATCTCTCCGCGTTATTGAACTCAGTCAGGATGATTGACGTACAAGGCAAGACGCTTATTTTGGGTCTGGCGAGTGATGTGCTGGTCTCAAAGATCGATAAGCCTGATCAAATCGAAGTAATACAGAAGTTGATCAAAGATGAATTTGGTGTGGCTGTAAATGTCCGTTGTATGGTGACGACAGCAAAAGGTAAGATCCCGCCGAACGTATCACAAGATGGTATGGTAGCGGCTGCCATTCAACATGGCGGCGAGATTGTAGATATGCAGGATTAACGGGATTCTTTAATTCCGATTTACGATTACGAGGTATGTTATGGCAAAAGGATTTAACAAAGGTCAACAAATGGGTGGTGGGGGGATGATGGCACAAATACAAAAGATGCAACAGCAATTGGCTGAAGCACAGGAAAAACTCGCTGTGGAAACAGTCACTGCCACAGCCGGAGGCGGCGCCATCAAAGTGGTCATGACAGGTGATCAGAAGTGTCAATCAGTCGAGATTAACCCCGATCTAATGAAAGATGCAGATGCCGAAATGTTGCAGGATTTGGTTTTGTCTGCAGTGAATATGGCGCTTGATCAGTCACGCGAACTTCAACAGAAGTTGATGGGTCCACTCGCGGGCGGACTGCCATTCTAGGGATATTGAATGAGACTTGGTGTTTCAGAGATCGCAATTCTGTTTTGCTGGAGCTCATCGATTTTGATTGTTATTGGCACAGTCGTTTATTTGGTTGTAAAAAGGATAAAGAATAAATAACATATGCTTCTACCTGAATCTTTACAGTTGTTAATTAATGCCCTGGAACGATTACCAGGTATTGGTCCCAAGTCTGCTTCTCGTTTGGCTTTCTATTTCTTACGCGCACCTGAGGAAGTCGCACAGGATCTGGCCACTGCGCTTTCAGAGTTGAAAGCCAATACTTCGCTTTGCCAGGAATGTTTCAATATTACTGAAGCAGGTCGCGAACGCTGTGAAGTATGCGAATCATCGCAGCGGGATGGTAGTTTGGTCTGTGTCGTTGAAGAAGCTTTGGATGTGCTGGCACTGGAACGTACCGGTGGGTTTCAGGGCAAGTATCATGTCTTGCAGGGAGTCTTATCGCCGATTGAAGGCATTGGCCCGGATGATCTCAAAATCAAACAATTGATTGAGCGCGTGGCAAAAGGCGAGATCAAAGAGGTTATTCTCGCCACTAATCCAAGCATGGAAGGTGATGCGACTGCGCTCTATTTGCGCCAGCATCTTGAACCGTTGGGGGTAAAAATTACACGGTTGGCCCGCGGCCTGCCTGTCGGCGGTGACTTGGAATACGCAGATCAAAACACTTTGTTGAGAGCATTGTCGGGAAGACAAGAGCTGTTTTGAGAAAATCGCCCCAGTTGGGGCGATTTAGTTTTATTGTTCAAGCAATACTTTTAATACATTTTGGAGTGGGGGAGTTTCTGCCAAGTCTTTGAAAATTGACAGGCGATGATAAATTTCTGCAGCAGCCTGATGAAATTGATCTGGCAAACCCGCCTCTTGAAACGTCTCGGCAATCTCTTTCATTTCTCCTTCGAAACGCCAGGCTTTTGCTGTAACCCTCATTACTCTTCGATTTATTTCTTCAGAAGAACCTTTATCATCCAACTCCCATTTCTGACAAAGTTCTTCGCGTACACCCAGGGACTCTGCGGTAGCAAGAATGGCGGCAAGGAGAGCAGTCCTCCCTTTGGAGTATGCCGCATAGCACATTTTTAATGCCGACGCTTTTCCAATTTCATTCCCGATAATTTTTGTTTCCAGTGGTCCATTTGAAAAGCAGGCTCCTATTACAGGAGCATATTGTCCCGCTAAATAAAGCCACGTTTGTTTTGGTTCCCATGCAGGTCCACCAATAATGCCGCCATCTATGAATTGTATGTCATTCGCTTCCAGCGTCTGTCCAATTTTGATGGCGCGTTGCGGTGAAATGGCGTTTGCATCCAGATAGAAACCTTTGAATTTTGCATCAAGCACAGACGTTGCGATCTCTTCTGCTGCGTGAGGAGGACATATACTAAAAATAATTTCGCACGATTGGCAAAATCTAAATAATGTTTTGACTTCGATCAGACCATGTTTTTCCGCCCGGCTCCGAGTCTTGTCACTGCGACCTTCTGACATCCAATAGACTTGATGTCCATTATTCAGTGCTGAAACCGCGATCGAAATTCCCATTTCACCCGGATGTAATAAACCGATTTTGCTCATCGTTTCTCCATATCTTTTGTCAGTATAGCATGTGTCATCATTACTTTATTCCTTCCTGAGTGAATAGACTTATCAAAATTTCTAATGGTTTTCATAGCGAGCGTTTACTATCTGTTAACAGGTAGTATGGTATCATCTTGCCGTTCCAAGAAAGCACAATGCGAATAAGAAGGGGAGCGATTGACCCTTCATGTACAAAAGAAAACGCGATTTTTTAAGGTTGAATTTCTAAAACTTCTTGACAAAAAAAGCAAAGTGCATATAATGACCGTTCGCTAGAAGTTTTACAAAAGAACAATGCGACGGTGGATGTCAGTAAATAACAGATATGCATAAAAGAAAACGCGATTTTTAAGGTTAATTGTCTGATAACCCTTGACAAATCAAGTGAAATGCATATAATTATCATTCGCTAGTACATTCTTCTACAGATCTCGTCCCCTTGACAGATCATTGAAAACTGAGAAGTCTCAAGTCAGAGACACAAGCCTGTGGGTTTTGCAGTCTGACGAGCCGATGTCGAAAGACAATGACATCGGTGTTTTCGTCTGTTGATGTCTTGACAGGCCAAGGCGGCTCGTGTAAAATCCAGCCCGCTTTGTTACCCGAACTTTAACAACTGAACAGTGATAGGAAGCAACAACTCTGTCGATCCAGTAAATATAACCTTAAACTAACACTCGCAAGAGTGAAAAATTTTTTGAGGAGAGTTTGATCC
>DATFQC010000434.1:0-4301 GCA_035264425.1 Anaerolineales bacterium | reverse complement strand
CTTGGCTATTCGTGGGATGAGGTCCACGAAGAAGCGGAACGACTCGAACACGTCATCTCGGAGGATTTTGAGCGGCGTATTGCGGCGGCTATGGGACATCCCCTGCGCGATCCCCATGGGGAGCTTATTCCGACAGCCGATCTGAAAATGCCGCTGGATGATTTGGCGCCGCTTTCTTCTCTTCGTCCGAACCAATCCGCCACAATCCAGCGTGTCAAAGCTCCGGATTCCGAACTGCTTCGGTATCTTGAAGGGTTGGGACTTATCCCTGGCGTACAAATAGAAGTCAAAGAACATTCTCCCTTTGATCACAATCTGACGATCAAAGCCGGTCGTAAATTAATTGTGCTTGGATTAAATATTACAAGCAAGATCTTTGTCGAGCAAACATAGTCCGAGGTAGTATATGCAAATTAATATAAAACTGTTCGTTGTACAGAGTCTCAGTTTGTTTGTGGTGATCGCCATCGCTTTGTTTCTTCCAGCGGGTACCCTGGCCTGGCTTGCCGGATGGATTTAAATTGTGCTGTTCTTTGGCTTTTTTTTAGGCGTAAATGCATGGCTATTCAGACACAACCCCGGATTGCTACAGGAAAGAATGAGCCTAAGTAAACCAGATCAGAAAGGATGGGATAAGGTGCTTTTTCCTATACTCCTTATTTACCCATTTGCCTTGTACGTCTTCATTTCTTTCGATGCCGTTCGTTTTCACTGGTCATTTGTCCCTATTTGGGTTCAGGGAGTGGGAATCCTGGTTCTTTTGTGTTCCTTCTATCTCTTTTTCCTGACGTTTCGGGAAAACTCATTCCTGTCAACCGTCGTACGCATTCAGGAAGAACGCGACCACGCCGTGACATCTACAGGTCCTTATCACTATGTGCGACATCCGATGTATGCTGCTTTCCTGCTCTTTATGATTGGAACGCCACTCTGGCTCGGGTCTTGGTATAGAGTCCTTTTTGGGTTGGTTTTTATGATAGTGCTTGCGAGACGTGCAATCCTGGAGGAAAGCATATTAAAGAAGGATTTGCATGGTTATGCTGACTACATGATCCAAGTGAAATATCGCCTCATCCCCTATATCTGGTAAATATACTTCGCACAGGAAAGTTAGGAAGAATGGAAACCCTTTTTAGAATCATATTACCAGTATTAATCATTACATTTGCTATGCATCGTGGATACTACGTAAAAAATCATAGTCAACCTGATGGTATCACTTTGAAGAAACGACAACAGGGTCTAGACTCAAAAGTTGGCGGGGTGCTCGGCCTGATTGGCTTTATTTCCGTGATCGCATTTGTTATTAATCCAAGCTGGCTTGCATTTGCAAGTCTGTCATTTCCGGACTGGTTGCGCTGGGCAGGTGTAGCACTCACTTTGGCTGGCTTCGCCCTCCTGCAATGGGCACAAGTCACACTCGGGAAAAGTTGGAGCGACACACCGCGCATGATGAACGAGCAAGCCCTCATCACAAGCGGACCCTATCAATTCATCCGGCATCCCATTTACACAGCCTTTATTCTTATTCTGGGTTCAGTTCTCTTAATCTCAGCGAATTGGTTCATCGGTCTTGCATGGCTGAGTATGACAGTACTTGAGGTCGCGTCACGCGTTGGCTTTGAAGAATCTCTCATGCTTGAATACTTCGGCGATCAATACCGAGACTATATGCAAAAGACCGGGCGATTACTACCACGATTGATTCAATAATCACACTTTAGAAAAAAAGGAAACAACGATGAACGAAAACATTTTCCGCATTTTAGCTGCACTCATCCTTTTCACTGCGATAGGGATATCGTCATACTTCCGCCGCAAGGCTGATCGAGATAGTGGCGAAAGAGTCTCCCGCAGCGTTGATGGACGGGTTATGATGACCCTCATAAAGATTGCTGGACTGGTACTTTGGCTGAGTCCGCTCGTATATCTAATCAATCCACACTGGATGGTCTGGTCAAAAATTGGGCTCCCGGAGTGGGTACGCTGGCTCGGAGTCGGTATCGGAATCCTTTGCATCATGGGGATTTACTGGCTGTTCAGCAGCATTGGAAGCGGAATTACGCCTACCAGTGCCACCCGCCAACAACATGCGCTTGTCACAAACGGACCCTATCGCTGGGTACGTCATCCGCTTTATACAGTCGGATCGTCCTTGTTCATTGCCTTTGGCATGATGGCAGACAACTGGTTTGTTGCCGGACTAGGTATATTGACATTCATCCTCATGGCCGTTCGCACTCCAAAAGAGGAAGCTAATCTCATCGAAAAATTCGGTGATGAATACCGTGAGTATATGAAGCGGACCGGTCGTTTCCTGCCGAAGTTAGGGTCATAAATGGAAACAGGATATTTGCTCAAAAACAACTTTCGGTTAAGAGGCAATCTATGAAGAATTCGAATCAGGTATCAAATCGTAATATTTCGCTTTCCGAAGTGCATGAAACAGTAGTCGTCCCTTCTCGAGGTACTGCCTGGCGGAAGTGGCTGGCAATCACGGGACCGGCTCTCATGGTCTCTGTAGGATATATGGATCCAGGAAACTGGGCAACTGACCTTGCAGGTGGAAGTCGGTATAACTACACTCTGATCTGGGTTTTGCTCATGTCAAATATGATGGCAATCCTGCTGCAAAGCCTCGCAGCGCGATTGGGCATTGTCAGCCGCCGGGACCTCGCCCAGATCAATCACGAAGAATATCATCCAGCCATCAATATTCCCCTCTATGTCCTGGCTGAGGTTGCCATCACAGCCTGTGACTTGGCTGAGGTGCTGGGCTCCGCCATTGCTTTGCAGCTGCTCTTTGGCCTGCCACTTATCTATGGTGTGATCTTAACCGCCCTAGATACATTTTTGCTTTTGCTGCTCTCACATGCGGGCATTCGCAAATTAGAAAGTGTAGTGCTGGCGCTGGTGAGCACGATCGGTGTGGCGTTCATTATCGAGATCTTTCTTGGCCAGCCTGATTGGGGTGGCATTGTCAGAGGCTTTGCTCCCTCGCTTCCCGATTCAGCCGCGTTGTATATTGCCATCGGCATCCTCGGCGCAACTGTCATGCCTCACAATCTATACCTGCACTCTTCACTGGTACAGACTCGCAAAATTGGCAAAACACAGGAAGATATCCGCCAGGCTATCCGCTGGAATAATATCGACTCAGCGGTCGCGCTAAATCTGGCCTTTTTTGTGAATGCTGCTATCCTCGTGATGGCAGCTTCCGTCTTTTATCGTAATGGTTTCTACGAAGTTGCTGAAATTCAGGATGCGCATCGACTCTTGGCACCCATCTTGGGTGCATCCATTGCCCCTTTTGCTTTTGCTATTGCTTTGCTGGCGTCAGGACAAAGCTCAACGATCACAGGCACATTAGCTGGACAAATTATTATGGAAGGGTATCTCAACCTGCGTATTCCACCATGGATAAGACGCATCATTACCCGCTTGCTTGCGATTATTCCAGCTGTTTTGGTCATCACCTATTATGGTGAGCATTCCACGGGTGCCTTGCTGATCCTCAGTCAAGTGGTACTGTCCCTGCAACTTCCCTTCGCGATTATTCCGCTAATTCACGCCGTTGCAGATCGGAAACGGATGGGAGAATTCCGCATCGCCCCTTGGATTCAAGGATTGGCCTGGCTGGTCGCAGCCGTCATCGTCGGTTTAAACGTTCAGTTAGTTATAAATCAAATGACAACCTGGCTTAGAGCAGCCGGAGATCAAGCATGGTTGTTGCGAATTACAGTCATTCCAATTGCGGCTGTAGTAGCCCTCCTGTTGCTCTACGTTACTGTGCATCCCTGGCTCAGGAACCGAATTGCGCTCGCTGGCTCACGTCGACCAGCAGGAGTACACCAGGAGGTAGTCCTGAATTCTCCCGATCTTGCACAACCGGGTCCTTATAAACGTGTGGCTGTCGCACTGGATTTCTCGGGGAACGAGGAGAAACTGCTAGCCGAGAGTCTACGCTTTATTGATAAATCGCAAACACAAGTTACACTGATGCACGTGGTTGAAAGTCCAGTTGCACGCAGCCTCGGCAACGAAGGGGAAGATTTGGAAACATTTACCGACCAGGACCGCCTGGAAAAGTTGGTCGATATGTTGACAAAGGCTGGCATTTCAACGGATTGGCGCTTGGGAGCGGGGGAACCAGCTTCCGAGCTGGCAGCTATGATCAACAACCTCAATGCCGAAGTAGTGATCATGGGAAGTCATGGACACTCAGGTGTTTCGGACTTGCTTCATGGAACCGTCATCAGTAACTTGCGACATCACGTAAAAGCCAGCGTAATGATCATTCC
>DATFQC010000433.1:0-4569 GCA_035264425.1 Anaerolineales bacterium | reverse complement strand
TGCCTCCTCGGACGAGTCTTGCGCTCAAGGGAGAGGTGTTTTTGTGGGGAGGATGTAATCCACGTCATATACGTTCAGATCAGAAAATGTAACGGTTGTCAGCGTATCGCCTGCCGATCGCACAAAGACTCCGAGTCCGCCGCTGGGGAAGGTCCCTTCGGTGACGCTGAATTGATACCGTCCGTTGAGGAACAATCTCATCTCGCCTCCAACTGCCCAAACGCCTATGCGGACTTCCCCCGGCGCAGCCGGTGCATCTCCGCTTTGGACGGGTTCATAGATGGACAACCGTGTCCCGCCGCTGATCCGTTCCGCGCGGACTTGTCCATTACAGGCTAACACGAAACGATAAAATGAGCTGCCAATGCCGCGTACCACCAGCCCATAATTATCTTCTCCCCGGCACAAGCTGGGACGCGCCGTGATTTCCGCATAAAAGTCACTCACAATCAACTCGTGGCGCATACTCGCTACATAATATTTAGGCTGCACGACCAGAGTCAGACGGTTGTGACTGATGGCGGCACTTCCCTGGTTGGAGGTGGCAGTATCCCAAAGGGACGCGGATGCGTTAGAAAAATCGTCGCTCAGAGTCTCTTTCCCAATGCCGGGACTCATCTCAGGCGTTTCAGTGTAGGTCGGAAACGCTAACAGTGTCGGGGTCATCGAGGCGGGGAACCAAACGATCGTCTGTGTGGGAACAGGCGTATCTGTTGGCACGGGAGTCTGCGTGGGCACGATCGGGTTTAATGGGAAGCAGGCTATGAAGAAGGGAAGGCCGCACAACAGTAAACAGATTTTTAAAGCTTTCATAAAACAATCATGACAATCTTCGTAAAGGATTCGTAGCAAGCTGTTGTAAAATTACCTCGCAAATATTCTACCGCTACCCGTAGCAATTCGAGATTTCATTGTACCTGATGAAGAATAGAAATCAGAATGATCATCCATAAAAATCACGCGGCACTTGTAGCATACCAGGAGAATCTATGACCGAAAAACTTGTGCTCGTCACCGGCGCATGTGGTGAGATTGGTCAGGCGCTCGTTCAAGGGTTGGCAAAACAGGGGGGCTATCGCATCATCACGGCAGACCTTACGCCCTTGCCCGATCACATCAAAGCCATCTCAGCAGAGCACGCCCAGGGGGATTTGGTCTATAAGATCAAGACGTTTTACGATTACGATTTCGATGTTATTTTTCATCTTGCGGCTTCGCTTTCATCCAAGGCAGAGGTGTCGAGTGAAGACGCCCATCGCATCAATGTGGAAGGGACGATGCAATTGTTGATGCTGGCGGCCTATCGTTCCGAGAAATATCACAAGTCTGTGAAGTTTATGTTTCCCAGCTCGATCGCTGCCTATGGTATGCCGGACCTGGCGGTGAAAAAGTCCGCTGGCTGTCTCCGGGAGGAAGAATACAATTTACCTCACACGATGTATGGATGCAACAAACTGTACTGCGAAAAACTTGGAACCTATTACAGTTTATATTATGGCCAAAAACATTTGGATGATCATCCACCGCATATGCTGGACTTTCGCGCCATCCGTTTCCCGGGTCTGATCTCCGCCTTTACCTTACCCAGCGGGGGGACGAGTGATTATGGTCCCGAAATGCTGCATGCCGCTGCCCAGGGCAAGCCCTATTCCTGTTTCGTGCGTGAAGATACAAAGATCTCGTTCATGGCGATGCCCGATGCGATCAAATCTTTGTTGATGCTGGTGGATGTGCCGCGCGAAAAATTGAATCACCAGGTCTATAACATCGCCGCGTTCGCGTTGACCGCCGCTGAATTCAGAGACCGCGCCCTGCAAGCATTCCCCGGCGCACAGATCACATTCGAGCCTAATCCACGTCGTCAGGGGATAGTTGACTCATGGCCGGAAGATGTGAATGATTCTCTGGCCCGCGCAGACTGGGGCTGGACGCCAGATTACGATGTGGACGCATTCTTTGATCATTACTTTTTACCGGAAATTCGAAAGAGATATGGAAAGTAGGGACGACCGGTCACGATTTAATGTCAGTGCCCCGGTTGATTATGATAGCTCGCCCTTACACCGTTTATTCTTGATATAATTTTTGCCCATGAAAGCTCGACTTGCCCTTTTTCTCTGCTTGTTGGTCATTCTGCTGCTATTTTTAGGGATTGCCCTGCCATGGAGGGGAGCGAACGCGGCTCCGAATCTGCAGTTTGTCACCGCTACACCGGGTCCGGATGGGCGGATCCTTTACACAGTCGTTGCGGGGGATAGCTGTTTGCAGATCGCCTTTTTGCATAATACCACCGTAACCCAATTGCGCCAATTTAATACCAGACTGGATGAGAACTGTACGCTGACCGTGGGACAACAGCTTGTCGTTGGGCTGATATCGGTTGCCCCAACGGCTGGAGCGATCGCAACGCTTCCTTCTCCTACGATCACAGCAACAGCTGTCAGCGGCACGACCGAGGTATGTGTGTTGCTATTTAATGATGCCAATGGCGATGCCCTGCGCCAGGAGACGGAATCGGGTATCGAGGGCGGAGCAGTTAGTCTCACCAACCTGAATGGCTCTTATTCCCAGACCCAGAACACATCTGCTGCGGTTGACCCGGATACTCTGGAGCCGGTCCGCGCCTGTTTTGTAAACGTGCCAGGCGGGGAATACAATGTTAGCATGGCTGTCCCGGATACATACAACGCGACGATGTTGCCAAGTTATACATTGACGGTCAAAGCTGGTGACCGCGCTTCCATCGATTTTGGTGCACAGTCCAAAACACTCACAGCCAGTGGACCAACGGACGCGCCCACGAATAACCGATCATCCCTCCTGGGGATTTTTGGCTTTCTCCTTTTGTTGGGAGGGGCTGGGCTCGGATATTATGCCTATCGCTCAGGTCAACCCAAGAGTAAGCTCAAGGGAAGTCCTTTGGTGAAGAGATAAAATAAAACGGATGGCCTGATGGTCATCCGTTTTTACTTATCCCATTGGATACCGCATTCTTTGACCCCCGATCAGGTGCAGATGAAAATGAAATACCGTTTGCCCGCCGTTTACGCCAGTGTTCGTGATCAAGCGATACCCGCCTTTTGAAATCCCCTCTTCTTCGGCAAGCTTCCGTGCCACCGTGAATAGATGCCCGATCAGCTGCTCATCTTCCACATCGAGCGTGCCTGTTGATTCGATATGCTTATTCGGCACCAGCAGAATGTGAGTGGGCGCAACCGGGTGAAGATCCCGAAAGGCCGTGACCTGTTCATCGTGATAGAGGACCGTCGCTTTGGCATCCTCTGAAACAATCTGGCAGAAAATGCAGGAATCAGTCATTTTTGATCTAATCCTTGAGAAGTGGGAGATGAGATGGATTGCCAAAGGTCTGATCATTATTAAACTTATAAACTCTTACGTTATTCTAACGCAATATGGGAGCGTGATTAGAAAAAACTTACTTTACATGTCGTCTATATAAATAAGGATATAATGCTCGCGTTGGGCATAGTCGACATGCTTGCTTGAGTAATGTCGAATGCTCGCGAAAAGGTAAATTATGAATGAAACGATTTTAACTTGGATAGTATTTATCCTTGCCTTCGGTGGCATGGTATTGATACATGAATTTGGTCACTTTATTGCTGCCCGCCTGTGCGGAATCGAAGTCGAGGAGTTTGGCATCGGTCTCCCCACCCCCGGTGCTTTGACTCTATTCACCTGGCAAGGCACACGCTTCACACTCAACTGGCTCCCTCTGGGCGGATTCGTGCGTCCCAAGGGAGAAAACGATCCCAATGTGGCAGGTGGCCTGGCTGCGGCCAGCCCGTGGAAACGCCTGATCGTTCTGTTCGCCGGTCCCCTGATGAACCTGCTGGCTGCCGTCCTGATCTATAGCATCATCTTTACTCGCGTGGGTGTCCCGGATGCGAACCGGGTCCTGGTTTCTTCTGTGACAGAGGATAGTCCTGCCGCACAGGCCGGATTCGAGTACGGTGATATTTTTATCAGTGGCAATGGTCAGCCCATCCATAACTATGATGAGTTGCGCGTGATCGTGGATGCAAATAAAGATAAACCGGTCAACTTCCTTGTGGATCGTCACGGCGAGCAAATCAAACTGACAACAACTCCCGTAATGAATACCGAAGCCAATCGGATCATGATCGGTGTTGGCCTGGGCGTCCCCTTCAAGCAGCCAAGTTCACCGGTCGAGACGGTCAGTCTGGGCGCTCAATATACCTATTTCAATATCCGGGCTCTGGTGGCTCTTCCGGCCCAAATGCTGCGCGGTTCGCTAAATTCTGACCAGAGTCGTTTGGTGGGTCTCAAAGGCATCTACGACATTCTTCATCAAACGGTCAGCCATGATGTCCAGGCGAGCACAACGGCGGCTCCAGTTTCCACGGACCCGATCGATCAACCGGTTCGTACCCTTGAGTTGATTGCTTCGCTGTCCATCAGTCTTGGGATTTTCAATCTTTTTCCTTTCCCGGCCCTGGATGGCGGTCGTATTATTTTCGTATTGCCAGAACTGATCTTCCGCAGGCGAGTTTCTCCGCAAGTGGAAAATCTGATCCATGGCATGGG
>DATFQC010000432.1:0-9838 GCA_035264425.1 Anaerolineales bacterium | reverse complement strand
CTCCGATTCCCGTTTTTGACTATGCAGGTGAGTCGGCCGTCTTTGGGCAGATTGTTTCAACATACGAATGGTTAACCTCACCTACGGCCACGCCAACTTCTTCCACACCTGTTGAAACGGCCACGCCTACCCCATTTGATGCTACTCCCGCCGTGACGGCAACGCCCACCTCCATTACAAGCAATTGGCTGCTCTTCACCAATACTAAATATAACTTCCAATTCAAGTATCCGCCGGAAGGTCAAATCCTGGATGGACGTACAGATAACTACACCCGTCTCAATCTGCCCTTTGTGCCGGGCACGAATCTAAGTGAAAAGTATTTGGAAGTTATCGCCGCGGAGAATGCCAACCCCTGCCAAAGTCCATTGGCGACCGAATCGATCCTCGAAACATCTGAAACAGTGATCATCAATGGCATTTCCTTCCTCAAACAGACTGGCGGAGATGGCACAGCCGGACACATCAATAAATGGACGGCGTACTCCACCTCACGAGATAATGCTTGCGTCAGCCTAGATTTTGTTCTGCGAGCTGTCAACCCTGGTGTGTTTACTACTCCGCCGCCGCTTTACAATGAGGCCGCTGAGAGCGCTGTCTTTGGGCAGATCGTCACAACCTATGAATGGCTATCGACAACCACACCAACCGCGTCGACGCCGGTTGAAACCACGACTCCAACTTCTTCCACACCTGTTGAAACGGCCACGTCTACTTCTTTGACACCTGTCGAATCACCCACGCCAACTGCTTTGCCCGATAGTTCCCTCACGGGACAAGTATTAGCTGTCAAACCGATCACGGTGAGCCTATATATAGGTACCACGTTGGTTACTTCCGTAACAGCCAATAACGATGGCACCTTCAGCCTGACCGCACCAGTTGGCTCCTACACAGTCCTGGCGACTTCCAGCGGCTTCCTGAGTGCCCAGGGGTCTGCCATAATTACAGGTGGCAGCCCGAGCAGCAAACCGACCGTGACCCTGCTGGCGGGTGATATTGACGGGAACAATGTCATCGATCAATTCGATGCTTTGACGATCGGGATGAACTACAACGCTGCCACGCCGGGAGCTGCGGATTTGAACAACGATGGCCTGATCAACGTGCTGGATCTGGAACTGCTGGCCGACAATTATCGAGCCACGGGTCCGTTGGCCTGGGAATAGTATTCCGATAGTTTATTGTTTGGGGAGGACAATCCAACTGACTGAAAGCCCCTGAGAGCATTTGAACCCTCTCAGGGGCCCTTTTCATTGTCTATCTGAGTAAATATGAGACTTGGTTACACTTTAATTCCGGCAGGTAAGAAGTGCTATAATATGATAATCAGTATGAAATAAGTATGCGTTCTCATAGAAGGCGGCATTTTACCCTGCGAACGCTCACCGTACCCCAACACACCCTTCCAAAAGTAATCATTTTTTAATCTTCGTGCGCTAAGATAAGCTGTGTAATTGATAGCGAATGAAATTATCTAAATTTTATGTTTTGACCAGGGGCCTGACCTCAGCCTATCCGTTCTTTGACGGCGGTTCCAATGCAAGTTGAAATTCCTTTATTGGAAGCTGTCCGAAGTATGAACAAGGAGGCATTAGTAGAGATTTTTGATCTCTATTCCTCCGCGCTTTATAGCTATGCATTGCGTCTTTGTAATGACCCTTTGAAGGCGGATCATATCGTGGGGGATGTATTCGCAAAACTGTTGGACCAATGTTCTGCAGGCAATGGGCCGACGACGAATTTGCGTTCCTATCTTTATGAGACGACTTATCATCTAATTATTGATGAGGCGCGCTACAATCATCGCGAAGCCCCTCTGGAAGTGGTCGATTTATTCCGAAACGATGGATATTCGGTACTCACAACTTTAGAGAATCGAATGCTATTTGATACCGTCATCGTGGCGATTAAGCATAAATTGACTGAAGATCAACGCCATGTAATCGTTTTGCGCTACCTAGAAGGATTCAGTTTGCGCGAAACTGCTGACATCATGGGAAAAGAAGTTTATAATGTCAAGGTAATCCAAAACCGTGGAGTCGCGAAACTTCGCAAGGCTCTTCTAGGTAGCAAGGTCGTTTGAATGACAGCCACACCTTCTCCACAGGATCAAGAGATCATCGAAATCCTAAAGAGACTGGAAACTCTTAAAATTGAGTATCCTCCCGAATTATTAGCCGCCCGTCGGGCGGCTTTCATTGCTCAGGTTGAGGAGCAAACTGCAATTGGGGTTAAAGAGGAATTATCTTCGGAAGACCAAGTATTACAGGTTCTGGAAAGCCTTAAAAACACTGCAACTGAATATCCTCCCGAATTGTTAGCCGCCCGACGGGCGGCTTTTATTGCTCAAGTTGAGGAGCAAAGCGTAGTGCTGGTTCAAGAGGAATTACCTTCGGAAGACCAGGTATTAGAAATTCTGGGAAGTCTTAAAAACACTGTAACTGAATATCCTTCCGAATTATTAGCCGGCAGGCGGGCGGCTTTCGTTGCTCAGCTTAAGCAGCAAAAAGAGATCCTAGGTACGGAAGAACTCTCTTCCAGGGCCCGAGTGATCCAGGTTTTTGAAAAACTAAAGACTGCCCCGGCTGAATATCCTGCAGAATTATTGGCTGCCAGACGAGCGGCTTTCATTGCTCAGATTGAGCAGCAGAATACGGTGGAAGTTGCCGAGGAATTGCCTGTCCAAAGTGGAAGGCTAGTCAGCCTCCTGAATCGTTTGAAGTCAATTGAAATTGAATATCCGTTGAAACTGTGGGGTAGCAGACGCGCGTCATTCCTGGCGCAAATTTCGCGGGAAAGTGTTAGCATCCTCGATGCCCTGCGTTCTGCTTTGCAAAACATACTTGAGCAGGTAAAGACCCCATCCGCACCGGTGATGAAGCTGGCGCGTTCATCCCTAATCCTTGCGGGGATTCTGGTCGCCGCCTTTGTGGGATCCCTGTTGTATGGGAATCAAAGCGGCAAATTGTTCAATCCGCCGTTGGCGCAGAGCGATGCCTCTCAAGCGGTTGCCGCTGATACCGCGACGGCTGAATCAGCCGAAGTAATTTGCAAGCCTGGTTATTTGCCCCCGTTATGTCTGGCAAAAGAATTTGATAAAACCCAGGATCTCACATATCAAGGAAATGGATCGGCGCGGCCTGCGGTCGCCAAAGATACGATCCCGGGGTACGATACTATCCATCAGGCTTCCTATGCCAATGATGGCCTTTACGGCGCGGGGTCAAGCTGGGTGAGCAATAGTGCCTATAGCTGGATCAAGATTGATCTGGGTAAAGTGACAACCATTAATACAATTACATTTGGCCGGGACCGCCTTGGGAATTTTAAAGATCGCAGTCCGGGTCAGTTTGTGATTGCGGTTGCACTGTCCGATAATATTTACGCCGATGGGAACAGCAATAACGACTTCGTAGAATATACCAAAGTCTATGATTCGAAACAAGCTGGTTTCGATGGTCGTGTTTCGGGCTCCGAAACGATCCAGGCGAATTTTATTCCGACGAAGGCCAGGTTCGTCAAGATCACCTTTGAGAAAGCCGGGACAGCGATCGATGAGGTGGAAGCCTTCATGGTGCAACCGCCTTCCTTAGTTTATATCCCAACTCAAAAATCCCGAGATAATCAACCACGACCAACCTGGACTCCTGTTCCTACAGATACACTGGTGCCAACCAGTACACCCACTCCAATGCCTACCAGCACAAGTACTCCTTTGCCAACTGATACGCCGTTGCCAACCGATACAGCGACTCCGATACCAACGGATACGCCACTGCCGCCCACTGACACATCCGTACCATCCACTGATACATTGGTGCCGCCGACAGAGACATCCGTTCCCCCGACCGATACGACAATGCCGCTCATCGCTCCAACTGATACATTCGTGGTCGTCCCATAATGATGATAGGATCGAGAGTAGCCCCTGAGTGGATGGATCACCCACTCAGGGGCTTTTTTATTGTATGCCTGTCAACAGGGATTTTCCTCAATGGAATCTGCTCAAGGCAGAAGGAATCGAATACAATGAGTGATCATCGCTGCCTGACGTTGAAGCACTCTCTTAACGATCAGGAAATAAGGAGTGAGCATGGCTGAAATGATGTATTTCCAATGGCAAAACGAAGTACTATTAAAAACCATCTATCCCCTGCGGGAGATGAAACTGCGCGATTTCCTCGTTTATTACAAGGAGATCGATCTATGGGCGGAATACAAAGATAAGAAGATCGAGGATCTTCAGGCAGAGGTCAACGCCTATACGGCCACTCGACAAAATGGGCTGATCACAGCTTATAAGTCATATCAGACGCTCTATGCCTATTTCACGAAGGAAGATGTTCGCACGCAGTACATGCCGAAATACAAACTTCCGGATGAAACGGAACTGGCAAGAGTTAAGGAACTGCATCGCACATTCATGACTTATTTGCCGAAGTATGCGGACGTCCGCAAGGAAAAATATTTCGTGACGCAGCAGGTCTCTTTGTGGGAGCAATACCGCAAAAGTGTGCAGCAGCTTGTGGCGCAAAAACAACGCCGATTAAACGTGATGCTTCCCAATCATCCCAACCGGCCCAAGGAAACACTGGAATTGCAGAAAATGCAAAATGTGACCCTTGCGATTGCGGAAGAGGAACTTGGGCGTTTGTATACCTTCGTTTCCACGTATAACAAGATCGAGAAGCGCAAACTTGACTATTTCAAGGCAAAACAATCTGCAGAGCTGGGGAGCAAAGGCGTTCGCACCAAACTGGATGATGTGCACACACGTCTCAAGCCTGTGGAGGTCAAACAGAAAGAGGCAGCCGCTGCCCTCGCCCGCCTCAAGACTCCGCCACAGCTTGCTTCCGTTCAAGGCTATTTTTCCACCGAAGATATTTCCAATGAAATCCGCAGAGGATTCCCGCAGGCAGATCAGGCTTTGATCAATACCATCAATGGGTTGCATAAGCAACTGGCGGTTGCGCTACGCGCCCTCAAGGACGACGCGGTCAAACTGATCACGGTCAAAAATCATTATTACAAGTTGCAGGAACCGCAGCAGACTTTCCAACAGGAAGCGATCGCGCTGGATACTCAATTACGCAATATGCCGGCGAACTGGGTAAAAAGAGGCGAAAAACAAGCCAGGCTGGACATGTTAAGAAATACAGGGTTGCCAGCCATTGAAACAGAAATAGAAAAGTTACATGATTATCAAGCCGCGTTTGAGTATTCCAAAAAATCACAGGCTGAACTGGCACAGATGATCCAGGCAAAAGAGAAGGAAGTACTGGGAGTCCAGCAAACCAGCGCTCAGCTTGGAAAAGAAGCGGCTGCTCTCGAGGAACAACTCACGTCTATTGAGTCCGTCCTCAATGGCTCAGAAGATGAATATCTGGTCCATTATTCACCCGAGCAGCCGATTACAGTCAAGGATATTGTGCGCGGCAAGGTCGAGGAATACAAAGCCTCCTTGGCGCAGAAGGGTCAATTTGACCTTTTGGAAGAGATCGTCCAGCGTTTCATCAAGGAGCCTAAACGTTATCCTCTCTGGCTCCAGTACATGGTCATCCATTTTTCAGGCATGCGCTATGCCACTGCGCATGGCTCATGGGCAGACCCAAAAGACCTGCTGATCAATTTGCGTACGGCTGCGCTTGACAAGGATTTCAAGAAAATGGACGATGATGCCGTTGAGGCGATGAGCCAGGAACGGATCAGTTTGTACGAAACGCCAAACGGCTCCACCCCGAACGCTCCAAAGCTCTCTCAGACGACCGATCCAAAATGGAAGGAGAAAATCGCCTTTCACTTGCGAGGCTTGAAATCTCCCAGTGATTATTATCAGCGCAGGGCCTTGTTTGATCTGCGCCTGGATGAGGAGAATTATGAAGTCGACTCCATGACGCCAACACAGGCCTTGGAAGCGCTGGAGGCGATCAAGGATACGCTGCCAGAATGGATGTGGAAGGAAATTGTCAGGCTGACCGACTTGCGGGTGAATCAAGCCAAGGATCCCAACTGGGAGAAGCTGACACAGGAAGAGGAAGACCAGCGTAATGAAGCGCAATATGCTCAGTTGCGCGAGATCATGAACAAGTGGAAGCAGGACAATCTCACAGGCTGGCGGGAGGAGCATGATCGTTCCAATCGTCTGATCGTCACTCGCTCGGTGTGCAACGAGGTGGCAGAACAGATCCAGCATCTGCGCGGATGGTCCCCACCCGGTGGACTTACCGCCAAGGCGCCCTGGTATATGAAGAATGAAAAGGAAGCGAAAATACCAGGGACGCCGCGACCCTACTTCATGAGTCCCACCAGCGTAAAGGATTACACGGTGGGTGCCAGTATTTTGTGGGTACGTTTTGTCAACGAGCTTCCGAATCCCTGGCGGGTGGCGCATCCGTTGCAAACGAAAAATGGAGTAGGCTTGATCCCGGCGAAATTCCTCGGAAAACGAGCCGGGACCGGGAACTGGACGTATTCACAGAGCGATGTGGTCATGCGAACCCGCACCCACGTCAATGAAAAGAAGCAGACCGTTCGGGATCAGCAATGGCTGCGCTGGATCCATGAAGCGACTGTGGCGGAAATTGCGGAAACAGCCGATGGCACGGTTATCCTAACCTTTGAAACGGCGCTACCCTATGATGATCCGCGGCTCTCCGCCGTTGGGGATTTCAAACATGACATCTCTAACCTGATGTGGGATGGCGGCGAGGAAACTTATTTCGGTTCATTTGTGGGCTACTTGCCTGAAGGTCAGCTCCCAGCCAGTGATCTGGAAGAAATGCTGGATTGGAATCATATCCTGCTCAAACCTTTCATGCCGCCGGCCCAAATGGACGCGTATCGGAAGAACTACATTGAAAGGCCATAGTATCCTCATGGCAGGAAGTTTGGTAAAGCGCTTGAATTCCATTCTGACCTATGCTACACTGCTATAAAATTTTATAAGGAAGGAGGTACCATGTATGAAAACAACTCAAAATAAACACTTGTTCAAGATGCAGATCCCTCCTGTTTCCGCGCTCCTTTAGAGTGTAATCCGGTTTCCGTTCGTTTCGTAACCGCAGGCTGATGCATAGACCTGCGGTTTTACTTTCTCATATAATATCCAGGGAATAAAAATATGACTGTCATTGAAGTCAAACAACTAACCAAAGTATTTAAAATTCCGAGAAAAGAACCCGGCCTGGGCGGCGCGGTCAAGGGACTTTTTCGTCCGCAGTATCAAAATAAGACTGCAGTAAATGAAATTAACTTTCAGCTCGAGGCGGGCGAGATCGTCGGCTATATTGGGGTAAATGGCGCGGGCAAATCCACCACGATCAAAATGCTGACCGGCGTCCTGATGCCGACCAGCGGAAGCATCAACGTGCTGGGGCGCGACCCGCATAAACAACGCGTAGACAATGCTCACGACATTGGCGTGGTCTTCGGTCAGCGGACCCAGCTGTGGTGGGACCTGGCCCTGATCGAGTCGCTTAATCTGATTGCCAAGATTTACAACGTCCACCCGGTCAAATATAAATTGATGCTCGATCAGTTCACGGAAACGCTTGAACTCGACGAACTGCTCAAGATCCCGGTGCGCACTATGTCGCTCGGGCAGAAGATGCGCTCAGAACTGGCGGCTGCGCTCATTCACGAGCCGCGCGTCGTTTATTTGGATGAACCCACTATCGGCCTGGATTTGATCGTGAAGGAACGCATCCGTGACTTCATCAAGGCAGAATGTATATCCAAGGGTATGACTGTCATGCTAACCACGCATGATCTCGGCGATATCGAGGAACTGTGCCGGCGCGTCATCATTATCGACGATGGACAGATTATCTACGACGGACCCATTGAAACGATCAAGAAAAAGTTCGGCAAATTCCGTGAGATTACGTTCGAAACCGTGGAAGATGTGAAAAGACTAGACCTGCCTGCTGGAGCAGAAATGCTCTCCACCGATGACCATAAAGTGCAAATCCGTTTTGATCGGACGGTCAGCACGGCCAGTAAAGTGGCCGCCGCGGTGATGAACCAGATCGATGTACGCGACTTCTCGCTCTCGGAGCCGGAGCTCTCTGATATCGTGAAGCAGATCTACAATGGCGCATTGGAAAGAGAGGCGCGATGATGCAGACTACCCGGCGTAATCTATCTGTTTATAGCGCCATCCTGGCCATGATCCCCAAACAATTCATGGCGTATCAATTATGGTTTTGGATCGGGCTGGTGCTGAATGTAATCAGCATGGCAATCCTGGTTTTTTTCTGGCGCGCCATTTATGCCAATACCGGCACGATTTCCGGGTTGGTGCAGAACCAGACCATCAACTATATTCTGCTGGCCTTCATTTTTTCACCTCTTACCCACACGGACCTGATTTGGGATTTTGGGAGTAATCTGCGGGAAGGGACGATTATTCACCATCTCCTCAGACCAATCAGTTTTCAGGGCATGAACTATGCCCAAAGCCTCGGAACCCTTGTGACGAGTCTAATTTTGCAAATTCCAATGGTGGTCGTTGCCGTCCTGTTGTTTGGGCTGCATTTTCCCACAGACTTGTATACGTGGCTGGCTTTCATCCTATCGGCATTGCTCGGGTTTACCGTGATTTTTTTCTTCTACTGGTTCCTGGCCTGTTTTACATTCTATACGACCGAGATCTGGGGCCTCGGTGTAATGATCGAAGGGATGAACTTTTTTCTGAGCGGCGCGTTGGTACCGCTCATTATGATGCCGGAATGGGTACGGAACATTGTGCTGGGCATCCCTTTTGCGCAGGCGCTGGCCGTGCCGGTAAGTCTGCTGACTGGGATTACACCTCTGAGCGATGCGCCGCGCGTCTGGTTCATCCAAATCATGTGGATTTTAGGAATGTGGATCCTTTCCACACTATTCTTCCGCGTCGCGGTCCGCAAGATCACGGTGCAGGGAGGCTAATGGAAGTCATGACCCGCTACTTAAACCTCTACTGGTACTTCCTCATCCAGCGCCTGAAGGTGTTGATGGAATATCGTCTCAGTTTCATCCTGGGTGCTTCGTCTACGGTTGTGTGGCAGGCCTCGAGCATCGCCGCGGTCTGGATCGTGATGCAAAAAGTACCGAGCTTGAATGGTTGGAACTATGACGAAGTGCTCCTTGTGTATGGACTCGTCACGTTATCGAAATCCATCAATCACATGTTCGCCGATAACCTGTGGACACTTGGACGTATCTACACTACATCCGTTCGGGCGGGTTCGATCGTTTCCTCGTCCGCCCGATTGATCCGTTGTTCCATCTGCTGGCTGACCGTTTCTGTCAGGATGGGGTTGGGAATTTCCTGGTCGGCATCGTGCTGGTGATCAAATCTTCCATGGCGCTCGACATTGACTGGACTCCGTCCAAGCTGCTGGTGTTAATCGTCGGTGTCGTGAGCGGTGGATTTATCTTCATCGCGCTGAATCTCATTACCTGTGTCAGTGCGTTCTGGATCGTGGATTCAGTCCCGGTCACGCGCCTGGTCTTTGACAATCATTTGTTCGCACAATATCCGCTCTCCATCTATCCAAAGGCGATCGGTATTCTGCTGACGTGGGTCATCCCGTATGGATTCGCATCCTTTTACCCAGCCAGTTACTTGCTCAACCGGGAGGTGGGCAACCTCGCCTGGTTTGGACCGTTCGTCGCAGCGTTCCTGTTATTTGTTGGTTATCGCTTTTGGCAGTTTGGGCTGAAATATTATTCCGGGACGGGAACATAGACCGCAGTTGATTCGTTCTTATTAACATAAAAACGTTCACTCTTAATCTCGAAGGATGGAATACAATCTAGTTTCTTGTCCTCATTGTCGTCTGTTTCAAAATTC